>NZ_JAMOKS010000010.1:0-242490 GCF_023656785.1 Parabacteroides caecihominis | reverse complement strand
AATTGGCAGTGGCCAACTTTTTCTCAAGAGACTTATTCGCTTTTTTTAGTTGTTTTACTTCTTCTCGAAGGCGGATATTTTCCACTTCTTGATTATTCTTCCCCATGATTAATTAATTTGTTGCTAATACTCAAAGATACTGATAATCAACCGATAAAACAAGTCTTACGGTGAACATATTAGACAATACTTGCCCTATTTTCCGTTAGAGGAAGTCTATACTTTGCCATGCTAAAATGCGTTTTTGAGAACACTTTACTGAACACCCTACCTGAAAGGGTTCAATCACAATGTATTATTCGCCCCCTTCAGGGACGCACCATCCGGTATATATCGGGATCCCCCGGCTTCACCGGGGGCTATTCACAATTGAACCCTTCGGGTCCACAATGTCGCTAAATGACTCAATTATTTCTAAATTGGCACATTGGCATATTGCCACATTGATTCATTATTTTCTAAATAATAATCTCAACAATCGCCCGTACTGTCTTCTCCATTTGGACCAGGCTTCGGCGGTAGGTTTCGCGGTCGTCGCCGTTCAGTTCGCTGATATACGGGCTATAGGCTATCTCGTGGGCATAGGCTTCCGGGTTGTTGCTGGCCTGCCAGGCGGTACGGTAGTTGTTGCGGATCAGGCGGGCGAAGTCGAGAAAGGAATTTTCGCGGGTGTCGTAC
Source organism: Parabacteroides caecihominis (assembly GCF_023656785.1). Taxonomy (NCBI): domain Bacteria; kingdom Pseudomonadati; phylum Bacteroidota; class Bacteroidia; order Bacteroidales; family Tannerellaceae; genus Parabacteroides; species Parabacteroides caecihominis. The sequence goes on along the minus strand of NZ_JAMOKS010000010.1, from coordinate 241,812 downwards.
CGGCGGAAATCCAGGGAGTAGCTGCCGGTGTTCACTGTCGTTTTACCACCGTGCCAGTACTGGTTGCTGCAACCGTAGGCCGTCAGACCGAAATAATTGTTACTACCCGTTGCCAGTTTGCTCATTCCCCATCCGCTTTCGAAGGCAGCCTGTGCCAGTATCACGGTGGGATTCATGTTGAAAGAGGCTCCCGCAGACACGGCGGCCTGCAGGGAGTTCTTGACGAAGCTGATTTGTTGTGCTGTCATACTTTTTAATTGAAAATTGAAGATTGAAAATTAAAAATTGAAGATTACTCAATTTCCGGGCGGTCGCTTCCTCCGCCTTCCGGTGCTTCCGGCTCTTTGCCGATGCGTTCGAGGCTTACTTTTTCGATCATGGCGCGTAGCTTATCGCCGGGGGTGAAGATGATTTTCGGTTTACGGACCATGTTGGCTTGAAAATCTTTTTCTTCGACTGTTCCGGAACTACCGATCGACAACCGGAAATTACCTAGTCTTCCAAGTTGAACTACTTCGTTGCGGAGTAAAGCTTCTTCCATCGCACGAATCAGGCCGAGAACAACCAGTGCTACGTCACCGTCGCTCGCAGTGGAACGGTCGGCTATCAATTCACAGATGGAGTCGAAATCCATCATTCCGCTCACCGGAGCGGAGGCGTAATAACGTTTCGCATCCGCTGCCGCTCCTTTGGTAAGGTCTTTTTTCAAGACCAGCTTGTACTTTACTGACATACTGTTAATTGTTTAAGGGTTAGTGTAATAAGAACTTGTTTCTGAACTACATTACAAAGATAATACAGGCTTTCCCCTTCATGGGAGGCTGCGGGATGGTGTGTAATGTTCAGTATGTATTTTTTATTTGATAAATATCCGTCTTTTGCGGAACAACGTATTGATATAATGCTTATATTGTGGTGTATTAATATTGTAATTTATAAATAATTATGGAAGACAAAAAAACAGAAGTTTCTCCCTGGAGGAGAGCCTATGGCGTAACGGAATTCGCCCAACTGTATTTCCCCGGCCACACGCCGGTTGTTGCCTATAAACGCATGTGGGAATGGATACGTACCTCCCGCGGACTGAAAGCCAAGCTGGAAGCCGCCGGATGGGTAAAATTTCAGAAGCTATACACACCAAAACAGGTCGTCGTCCTGGTAGAACACCTGGGCGAACCCTGAAAATGTTTAATTTAATTATAAATCCATGGATTTAGAAAAACGACAAACTGTCGAATGTACGTTGTATTTCTCGGCATTCGACACGCAAACGTTGATGTTAACCACCCTCGAACGCTACATTGCTGACGTCAGAAGCGGAAAACACAAAAAAGCGGTAGAAAAAGTGCAAGCCTATTTAGCTGCCAGTGAAAATGAAAAAGCCGAAGCCGGCAAGAAGAGACTCCCTCTGCTGGTTCCCGGCGGAGCGATGGCTGGAGGCCGTAAACTCGAACATATGGTTCGTTACTCCGGTTGCATCTGCTTCGATCTTGATGATGTGCTGTTGCCACCCGAGCAAATTCTAAGCCAGGCTGCGCAACTCGGTTATGTGAAAGCCGGCCATATCAGTCCTTCCCATACGGGAAACAAACTCTTCGTGCTGGTGGACAGCGATCAGGAACATCATCTGCAAGCATTCGAACAGGTGCGGGCGATGATTGAGAAAGACCTTCCCGGTGTAACGGTGGATATCTCCGGCAAGGATGCCAACCGCGGTTGCTTTGCCAGCTATGATCCGGATGCTTTTTATAAAGAGGTGGCCGAAGTGGTGCATGTTCCGCAGGAAACGGTGCCGGTGGCGAAAAAGACTCCGTCTGTCCGTCCGTCGTCCTATCCGGACAATTCGTTGTCCAACTACATCGACAAATTTGAAGCAAGCAATCCTTTTGCCGGTGGCGGCCGTCATAGCTTCGTGTTGAAGCTGGCTTAGGCCTTGAACAGTGCGGGGTTCGACGAAAACGAAGTGACCGCCGAATGCCTGCGCCGTTATGTGGAACCGGGCTTTGCGGAGAAGGAAATCCGGGGCATCGTGTCCGACGTGTACCGCCGTTACCGCTCGTCGCACGGCAGCAATCCCTGGTGTCCTCCGACGGCTTCCACTGGACAAAAGAGTCTCACGAGTGTCACGAGTCTCACCCCCATTTCTGAAAATCCGACTGCTGAGGGAGATTCGCCTCTAGGCTTTGATATTGATCCGGATGAAGTCGGTTTGCCTCACCTCGACAGGGCGGTGATCGACCGTTTTCCCGGACTGCTTTCGGACGTCCTGAAGGTGGCTGCCGACGATCGGGAATATGACCTGATGGTCCTCTCTTCGCTGACCGTGCTCAGTACCATCATGCCGGGTGTCAGCGGCATGTTGAAGAAGCAACTTTATAAGCCTCCTTTCTATACATTAATTATAGGACCTTCCGGAAGTGGTAAGGGATGTATCAATGTTGTCCGTAAGCTGGCCGATCCCTGGCAAGACTACATCTTCGATATTTCGAAAGCGAAGGTGAAGGAGTATGAGGAGCAAAAGGAATTGTCGGACAATTATAAGGCGCAGGTACGTGCCGCGAAAGGAAAGAAGCCGGCAGGACCTCCTCCGGAAGAGCCGGTACCGGTCTGTCAGAAACGTTTGCATATGAGTGGTTACACGACAACGGCGCGTATGATCGAGCAGTTGGATGTGAACAGTCCTTATGCTTCGTTTTTGTACGAGACAGAACTCGAATCGGTAAATAATACGATTATGCAGGACTTCGGAGGGTATAGTTATGTGTTGAACCAGGCTTTCCAACATGAACGGATCGGCTGTTCATCGAAAACCAACGGGACTTCTTTTATTGAGTTCCCCGAATTAGGTTTTCTGGCAACGGGCACCCCTGGCATGTTGTTGAAGCTGATCCCTTCGACCGAGAGCGGCCTTTATAGCCGTCTGCTGATTTACCGAATTACCGGCCGTGCCGACTATCAACCGCTTACATCGGTCGACGATACGATGTGCAGCGTGCGTTATTTTGAAAGACTGGGGCAGCGGGTACTTGATATGGCGGTGCATCTGGAGAAGTCTCCGACCTTCGTTGTCTTTTCTGATAAGCAGCGTAAAAGGCTTGACCGTTACTTTGAACGTGAATATAATAATGTACGCGTATTCGGGAACGATGATGTTGCTTCGGTTGTGTTGCGCCATCGCTTGATTATCTTCCGTATAGCGATGACACTGACGGGAATCCGCAAGGGTGAAACGAAGGGTACGGCGGAGGAAATCGAGATTTTGGATGACGATTTCGATATCGCTTTCCATATCGGGACCCGCTGCCTGAGTCATTCGTTGCTGGTGAGCACGTCGTTGAAGCATAGCGATACGGATCAGCGTCATAAGCTGCCGGATGCGCAGGTCGACCTGTTCGATGTGATGCCGGATGAGTTTAAGACGTCGGATATAATCGATGAGGCCGGTGTCCGGGGAATTAGCCGTTCGAGTGTGTTCCGTATGTTGAAAAAAGCACAGGAATACAGCCTTGTCGTTTTAGTATCAACCGGTTACTATCGCAAGACAGAAAAAGGCAAAAATGTCAAAAAATGAAAAATGGGGGTGAGACTCGTGACACTCGTGAGACTCATTAACATTTCACCGGCCTAAAACGGCCTTTTTTGAAACGGATAGTTATCGCCCCGAAAACGAGTAGGCATCGGGATTCTGACGGGTAAGCACCCGTTGGAAGGGTATTGAAGAAAACAGTTTATTCTACTGGGTTCAAAAAGTGCTTGTGAAGTATGATTGTTAGCCATTAGAGATGCAAAAATGACTGACTAAAAAAAAGGTTCCTTTTTTCTCGCCAGCAAAATTACGACATTCTTTTAAACCTCCAATCTTTTTCCAAATATTTTTTTCTTTTCTATATCCTTTCTTATCAAGACAATAGCAAAGTAAGTACAAAATTCATCCTTTTTCACACGAAAGCAAAAGAGGTGCAAAAACGTGACTAGAAAAAAGGAACGTTTAAACTCGTCATTTAACAATTTGTGACATTTCGACGTGTCCTCTGTACAGACTTTTATAACACTATTATTAATATTAAATTTATTGATTATGAACAAAAAGTTTTTTACTTTGATGGCTGCCGCCTTGGTGACCGGATCTGTAGCTGCACAGACTTATGATGCAGGTACTGATTTTGAGTATCGCCTGGGTCAGACTGGCTATACAAACATTGCAGGGAATAAAAACCCGGTACTTGATCCGGCTAACGGTTGGTTGAAGACTGTTACTGGTGCTCCTTGGGTAAAGGATGTAAAACAGGTTGAGGAAGGTCTTTGGTATCAGTTGGAAGTAAATGACGATTCTACTCCTATTGCTGATGTCCTGATTCAGGAACGCGATACAAAAACCGGTAAAATCTATTTGCGCGTTGTTGAAAAGAATGAAAGCGGTAAGGCTCCTCTGACAGCTTCTTTGTGGAAGATCAAATATACGGCTGAAGATGGTGTGAGCGGTGGTAAATTTACATTTGTAAATAAGGAAACCGGTTATGAATTGTCTTTCGACCAGACTTTGGCTCAAGATGCTAACGTGGAATATCTGAGCAAAGGTATTAACGAATGGAACTGGTATCTGAATAACAATGGTGCTCAGGTAATGGGCTGGACCAAATTGTATTCTGTTTACACAGATCCTGCTGATGCTTCTAAAAAGTTGGTAATGACTTTGAAGAAAGCAACTTCTACTACTGATAACGATGCAATCAATGGTGCATTAAAGAATAATGGTTATGCCGTTAAGACTACTACTAATGCAGATGCAGCGGTTACATCATTAGTAGCTGTTCATATTGATGCTCTTCCTTCCAATCCGAAGGATGTAGATGGTTTGGAAATCAAACCGGTAGTTGCTGCTCCTTTCTTTATGACTAAAGAAGATTTCAACAATCGTTTGGATGCTGACGGTGACGGAAACTTCAAATTTACAGTAGAAGAAGATGTAGTAGGCGCAGACGTTTTGGAACAGGAATATGTTGCAGTAGACGGTTTAGTAGCTGCTCCTGAAACAGCTTTCGGTGATGCAAAGTATGCTAACTTCAATTTGTCATTCCAGCTAAAGAGTGATGCTGCAAAATATTTGCAGATTAGCACTGAACGTTATGAAGAAAATAAGCTTCCTAGTGTTTCTCCTAGCGTAAAAGTAGTAACTGATCTAGCTCCGGCTGCAAATGATTATATGAAAGCACGCGCAATGTTCCGTGCTACTTATTTCCCGACAGAAGATCGTCTGCTTATTGAACCGCTGAACGCAGGTATCATGACGGATGGAGAGTATAATACTGTTCCGAGACCTGCATTTACAGCTTGTGTTGCTGGTGGTAGTACTAGTGCCTTTACTGTAAAAGGAGTTGCCAATCAGCTGAAATCAGCAAACTCTGTTGCTAATGAATCAGTGAGTCCGAGTGAATATGACGAAAAGACTGTCTCTTTCACAACTGTAAAACTGGCAGATGGTAGAAATGTGTTAACTGTAGCTCCGGCTTCAATAGACGGTTTTGCTATTACTACTTCTATTGAGCAGAAGTTCTCTTATCTGCAACGTGCAGAATTTGCTTCTAATCTTTATACTATTAAAGATGGTAGCGAATATATCGTATGTAACTTCGCTGGTGACATGCAACTGGATGTTCCGACAGAAAATCAGAACTACAACAATATGCCTGCAACTATGTGGACTATTAAGAAAGAAGGAAACGAACAGGTAATCGTTAAGAACCGTGAATTCGGTGTTCCGACTGTATTCGAAGGTCAGCTTTATGTAAAAGATGGCAAATATTTCGCTATTGATAAAACTTATACAGGTTTTGCAGTTAAACAATTGAATGATCGTGAAGCATATGATATTGCTCCTGTTACTGCTGAAAATGCATTGACAAGTGCAGATCATGGTTACTATAACGCAGGTGACAAATTGTTAGTTAACAAATTCACTTTCGAATTCAACGATAATCTGGTTGACAATCACTTCCTGAACCTGACTGAAGGTAACTTCTTCGTTCCTACTAAGGGTGTAAATAGCTATTACGAATTCTATGAAGCTGGTACTGTAACATTTGGAAGTCAAGTTGGTTCTCTTCCTGCTTTGTCAAGAAAAGCATATACTGTAAAGGTATTGGATGAAACATTGATTGACAACGACAAAACTTGGATTTATCAGGTTGTTGAAAACGGCAAGCCGACTTACTACAAAGCAATGACTGAAGCTGAAGGTACTGCTGCTGGTCTGGAAAAAGCACGTTTCTTCTTCAAATCAGACGAAATAATGGGTGAAGCTGAAACTGAAACATATGTATTGATCAAAACAGACGGTACTACTGCTAACGCTGCTATCAGCCAGGCTTCTTTGGAATCTACTTCTAAATTGGCTTACGATGACTTGAATAACATTCCTAGCGAACCGAGTTCAACATTTGCTATCGCTTTGGCTGATGTTAAATTGTATCGTGATCTGACAGCTGACAAGACTGTTAAGTTCTTCTTGAAGAGAGGTGCTGCTAACGAATATCTGTATGAAGGAAATGGAAATGAAACGTTTGGATTCCTTGGATTAACATCTGAAGGTGTTCACCAGGCTGAAGGTTACAATCCTTCAATGGCTTCTTTCAAAGTTTCTGATCATGCTGGAATTATGCCTGAGTTCTTGTTCGCTGTAGATACAGCTACTGTTGCTGATGGTTACTGGTGTGATATTCATGGTTACGAAGTAACAGATCCTTGTGGACATGCTGATCCTTATAAAGGTTATATGACAGGTCGCTTCCTGATCAATATGAAAAATTATGGTAAGGATTACAAGTTTGAAAGCTATGATCGTCTGGGCTTCGTAGAAGGTATTTATCAGGGTGGTAAACTTTATATCTTGTCTAACGATCCTTTGAAACAAGATGTTACTCTTGCAAGCCTGAAGGTTAGCGAAGAAAAAGGTGGTGTTATCGATCCTGCTAAGTTAGCTAAATTGACTCCTGTAGCATTAGACTCACCTTATACATTCTCTTTGCGTCTGATCAACAGAGGTGACGAAGAAAACTTCTTCATCGAATCAGAACGTGATGCTGTAGGTTCATTCACAGGTGGATGGATTAAATCACAGAACGGTTGTCCGGTTATTGCACGTCACACTGCAACAAGCGGTTCTTCTGAAGATCATGAAGGTACTAATGGCTCTATCGACGAAATCATGCGCGATGCTCAGATCTTCACATTGTCTGAAGGCAACGACGTACCTACTTCAAATGATGCAATCGAAGCTGTTTCTGCTGTTAAGGTTGTAACTGTAGAAGGTGGTGTTCAGGTATTGAACGCTGCAGGTAAGACTGTAACAGTTGCTAATGTATTAGGTCAGACTGTAGCTAGTACAGTTGTTTCTTCTGATAACGCTACAATCTCTGCTCCTGCAGGTGTAGTAATCGTTACAGTTGAAGGCGAAGCTGCTGTTAAAGCTATTGTAAAATAAGATTCATATAGGGAGGCGTACTAAGCTGCGTCTCTCTTATAAGAAATATTTATAATCAAAATAATTCTAAATTTACCGCGAGGTGATATCGAACTCCAATTACCCTGTGACAGGCGAACAAGCGGTAAATATTAATACTAAAGTAATGAAATAAAGTTCTTCTGTTCTACCTCTGTGAAGAGTGAAAACAGACAAAAACAAAGCCCGACGGAACTGATCCGCCGGGCTTTCGTTGGTGTTATACCTTCATCACAGGATTATTTAAGTATTTTTCCCGGATTATTTAATTCGTCAACCAATTGAAAAACCATTGTACAGGGATTATGCTTTGCGTATTCCTTTGTGTCAAATGTTTTGGAAAGTTTTTCAGCCCATTTTATAGCTTGTGCTTCATTGCCGTATTTGAGCAATAATTCATGCATATCTTTGGCATTTTTATGATAGGAAAATTTCCCCTTTTTACCTTCTAACTCTAGTATTTTCTGATTCATTTCTTTTTCAATACACTTTTGATATTCAACGCGCGACATCGGTGTATTTCGATAATGGAAATGCAGCACATACCAAAGTTCAAACGCTTCGTTGGACCAGGCACACTTTATTCCGTTTTTTTCTGCCTTCTCAATAGCATTATGGAATCGGGATAACGGAAAGTCGTCTTTGTCGAAGACAGCCCACACACTATTCAATGGTTTGGAACTTGTTTTTCTGAATTCAATGGCTGCATTGACAACTCCCAGCGGATCACAGCCCTCCCCTTGTGTTTCTATATCCAATGTATAAGGAGGAAGGATATTGTTGAACGAAGAAAAATAGTGAGGTTCCGTTTTTTGTCCTTCACATACAATCAGGAAATAAACTCTTAAATTGCGTGAACCTACCACACGTTTGCTCCGTGATTCGTCACGTTCAAAGCGTTTATGTAAACTATTGATGTCAACTCTTTTTGCCATGGTTCATTAGATTTGAAAAGTCGCCAATAAATGGAATGGCACCATAGCGTCCTTGTATATAGTCTTTCTCGTAATTTCGGTCATTGCGCACCTTCACTCCGTCCGGATCACGGAATTCGACTAGTGAATATAAGTCTGTCTGTTCTTTCTCGTCTTTTTCAGTAAACCATATCTGGTCGCGACGAAAGCAGTCGCAGCCTAATAAGTTTGTGTCGTGAGTGGCAAAGATGAGTTGGGCACCTTTGGGATTTATTTCCGGAGAATGGAACATTTCGATTATTTTTTTTGTCAGCAATGGATGTAGCTTAGCATCTAACTCGTCAACAACAAGTGGAAAGCCAAATTGTAAAGTATACAGAATAAATCCGGCCATATCGAAAACTTTATTGGTTCCGGCAGATTCACTTTCTGTGATAATAAAAGAGTGTCGGCCTATTGTTTTGCCTGATATATCATAAATGTTATGAGTTGTCTGGGCTTTATCGAATGCTGCTCGTTCTCCTGTTATCAAGTTAATATCGATAAATCCTAATTGAAAATTGTTGAAGAAGTCTTTTGTTTTTTTTGCTTCTTCTCTCAGGTAAACATTGGTCATGCTCTTGAATGGATCATGATTTACTCCGGATAAAATCCTGATGTCATTTATATTTGCAATTATTTCTTTTGCTTGTTTTACATTGAATTGGTCACAAACGGACAGAAAAAGACCGTTCTCTCTGGTTCGTTCTTCCAGCCCTTTAGCTTCAGAAAAAGCATTAGATATTCCTATGCTTTCATTTTCACGAAGAAAAAGTGCTTGCTCTTTCTTGGTATTTTGAGGAACTATGTATAACCATTCTGAGTGGATTTTGTCATTATCTAATTCAAAACCATATCTATAGTAATTATCCCAGATAAGAAGTAGTATTTCGAAATATGAAGGGAGACTGCTGTTTTCTTTAGCCAACAGAAAAGGAGTAACGTCCAGTTTGTCGGTGGAATTTAGTTTTGAAGAGTTCATGATTGTGTCTTGCATAAACTCCAAAGCTTTTATCAAATTACTTTTACCACTCGAATTTGCTCCGTAAATCGCAGCAGTTTTTAGCAGTTTGTAATTACCAGCTTCCAATATATTGTCAGGAAGTTCTCTGATATTGGAGGCTTCCATACTGAATGTTTTCTTATCTTTAAAAGATAGAAAGTTGCCTACTGTAAACTCGATTAAATGAACCATGATGTTGACTTTTTGAGAATAATTCTCATAATTTGCTTCAAATGTACCTATAAAAACGATAAGATGTTTAATTGTAAACGATTTTTTCTCATTTTTACGCCATCGCTATCGCCAGCACGCTCACCCGTACTCCCGGGATCGTCAGCAGTGCTTCGGCGCATGCTCCGATGGTCGATCCGGAGGTGATGACGTCGTCGATAAGGAGGATGTGTTTTCCTGCCAGGGCTTCGCGGTCGACGACAGAGAAAATATCCTGCATATTCAGCCAACGGTCGTAAGTCTGTTTGTGCGTCTGTGTTTCTGTCTCTTTGGTGCGGCGGAGGCTGGTGGTGTCGATCGGGAGTTTCAAAAGAGTGTTGAGGCCGCGGGCGATCCATTCGGACTGGTTGTAGCCGCGCTGTTTCCGCTTCTTGGGATGGAGCGGGACGGGGAGGAGGAGGTCTGGGCGCTCTGATAGGATCGCTTTTTGATACCTCAGGCCGGCCATACGTCCCAGGCGGAAACCGATCTCACGGTTGTCGTGGTATTTCAGGGAATGGATAAGCTGCTGCACATGGCCGCCTTTTTCGTAATGCAGGAAAGCGGCTGCATGGTAAACCGGGACTTTTCCGCCAAACAGGTAGGTGGCGGGGTTCTCTTCCAGAAAATTGTGTCCTGTACGGGGCAGGTCGCAAAGACATTTCAGGCAGATATGATCTTCCCCTCCGACGAGAGGTGTCTGGCACAACATGCAGAGTTTAGGAAAAAAGAGGTGCAGCAGGTCATTAAAAATCTTCCTCATAATCGTTCCCGTTGAATAATTGTTTCAGACAACGGGATGTTTCCCGGCTTTCAAAGCCACGGCCGGCAGCAAAACGGAGGAGTTTGATGTAGATATCCCGTTCGTCCTTGCCTTTGGTCGATTTCTTTTTCGCCTTCAGCAACGATTGGAGGATATCGGCATATTCTTTTTCGTCTATCCCTTCCAGCGCTTCCGAACGGATGGGAGCAGGGATATTCCTTTTTTGAAGTTCGTACGCGATTTTGATGCGTCCCCATTTATTGAAGCGCAGTTTGTCGTTCACGAAATAACGGGCAAAGCGATGTTCGTCGATGAATTTTTCCTGGAGCAGACGTGCAATGATCCGCTCGCCTTCCTCTTGGGAGAGGCCGGCGGCTTTAATCTTTTTTTGTACATCCTGGATACAATGTTCGGCAGTCGAGCAGTAAGCGGCTGCGCGGCGTAGCATTTCGGATTCGGTTATCTGTTCCATGTCTGTGCCTTTACGAAGCGGTCTTTGCCCGACAGGTCCTGTATCAGTTCCACATTCTTAAATTCCATCATGCGCAGCATATTTACCACGGCTTCGCCCATCTGTGCGTTGATCTCGAAATAGAGGTAGCCTTTCTTTTTCAGCTTCTGTTCGGCAAAGCGAGCAATGTTATTATAAAACAACAACGGATTGTCGTCGGGAACGAACAGTGCCAGCGAAGGTTCGTAGTCGAGCACGTTTTTCTCCATTTCCGCTTTTTCCTTCTCCATGACATAGGGAGGGTTGCTGACGATGACATCGAATTCGTCTTCAATGGAATCGGCCGTTTTGGATGGCTGGAGAATATCTTTTTCGTAAAAAGTCAGTTGTACGCGGTTGATCCCGGCATTTCTTTTGGCTATTTTCAACGCCTCCGGAGAGATGTCGAGTGCTGAAACCTGTGCTTTCTTCAGTAATCTCCTTAAAGTAATGGCAATGCAGCCGCTACCGGTACCTACGTCCAGAATGTCAATACTCTTTTTGGCATAATCGTGTACGATCAATTCCACCAATTCTTCCGTTTCCGGACGGGGGATCAGCACTGACGGGTCCACTAGAAACTCAAATCCGTAAAAGTCTGTTTTACCGAAAATATATTGGATCGGCTCATATTTTACCAATCGTTCTACGATATTATAAATCTGTGTCTTCTCCGTCTCAGATAATTCTTTATCTTTGCAAAGTAAGAATTGGTGCGGCTGAATATCGCAAACGCGTTCCATTATCAAACGAATGAATGCTTTAATTTCACTTGGCGGATAATAATCTTTGAGCGTATTTTGTATATAGGCGACAGTCCCAGTCATATCAATTTAATTTTAATGCAAAAGTAATGCAAAAACCATTTATAAGCAAAGAAAATGGTCGAGGTTGAGAATAAATATATGGCTCGTTGTATTTCACTAGCCCGTGGCGGAGCGGGCAATGTGGCACCGAATCCGATGGTTGGAGCCGTGATCGTGCATCAGGGTAAAATTATTGGAGAAGGCTATCACCGGAAATATGGCGAAGCACATGCCGAGGTGAATGCAATCGCTTCGGTTCGTGATGAGTCTTTGTTGAAAGAGGCTACGATATACGTTAGCCTGGAACCCTGTTCGCACTATGGGAAGACACCTCCCTGTGCGGAGTTGATCATAAAAAAGCGGATACCGCGTGTGGTGATCGGGTGTCTGGACCCGTTTCCGGAAGTGTCGGGAAGAGGGGTGCGGATGCTGCGTGAAGCAGGTGTGGAAGTGGTAACCGGTGTGATGGAAAAGGAAGCCTGGGAGTTGAACCGGGTGTTTATGACTTTTCAGGAAAAGCGGCGGCCTTACATTTATTTGAAATGGGCGCAGAGTGCGGACGGTTTTATGGACCGTGGGCGGACGGATAATACCTCACCGGCTGTCGTATTGTCTTCACCGGAGATGATGCGCAGGGTACATTGCTTGCGGGCGAATGCGGCGGCTATCATGGTCGGGACGCAGACGGCTTTTCTGGATAACCCTTCGTTAACGGTACGGCATTGGGCTGGAAACTCACCTGTCAGGGTGATGCTCGACCGGACTTTACGTATCCCCTCGCATTATCATTTGTTTGATGGAACAGTGAAAACACTGGTCTTTACCGCCGGAAAAGCGGAAAACCGGGAGAATGTGGAGTATGTCACCCTCGATTTTTCACAGCCAGTCTTGCCGCAGGTGATGTACGAATTGTATATCCGTAAATTAAATTCGTTGATGGTGGAAGGGGGAGCTGTGCTTCTTGAGCATTTTCTGGAGGAGAATTTATGGGATCAGATATTTGTTGAAACAGCCCCTGTCAATCTGGAATCGGGTGTAAAAGCGCCGGATCTGAACAGGGTGGCATCTTTGTCGTTAACGGACGTGAAAAAAGTTCAGAACCACGTAATCACTGTTTTTTCACGGAAAAATCAGTGAGCGAAGTAGTTTAACGGAACTAAAATATTATAAATATTAGCCGATATTGGGAATAAAGCAAAAAATGTTTCTACTTTTGTGGCTTTATATGCAACAAACTTATTTTTGGATGAAAAATAGAATAGTACTATTTGTAGCGGGATGTATTGCATTGTTTCTGTCTTCTTGTCTGAATTCAGACGATCAGGAGTATGAGATACCTAAGGATTGTCAGATAACTTCGTTTTCTGTGAAGAATGATTCAATTCTTGGTGTCAAGGTGGATACAGTGAAGTTTGTGATCGATCAGGTAAACGGACGTATTTTTAACCCGGACTCTCTGCCGTTTGGTACAGAGGTCGAGAAAGTTATTTGTACAGTGTCTGTAGCAACGGGCACCTATACAATCGAAGTGACTCAGGATGCTTTGCCTGACTCTACTTTTTTCTGGAATAGGGAAGACTCTTTGGACTTCTCCAAACCCGTTAAATTTGTAACTGCCGCATACGATGGTATTACAAAGAAAGTGTATAACGCTCAAATAAATGTTCATCAGGTGGTGCCCGATTCCATGAGTTGGGAACTGTATGATTCTAGCGTTTTAGGATTCCCGGTGAAAGAACAAAAAGTGGTTACATGGGGTGAAGAGAATAATGAATATTATTATATGTACGTACAGGGAACTGATGCAAGCAAAGGATATTCATTATATAGTTCTTCTGTTTCCGATGCAAAAAGCTGGACGGAAATGACATTGAACGGTCTGCCGGCTGGTGAGGTTCGTCTTTCTCAGATAACTGAGTATGATGACGCTTTATTTGTGCCTACAACCAAAGGGGCGCTCTATCGCTCTGTTAACGGACAGGACTGGACGCTTGTAGATCAAACACCGTCTGTAAATGCATTGTTGGGAGCAATTAATAACGAAATAGGTTTAGGCCAGACTTCGTTCTTGTCTGCAATCGTAGAAGATAACGGTACACGGAGTTTTGCTTTTATGGATAAGGATATGAAATGGACAACCGGTGATGTTGTTCCGGATGAATTCCCAGTAAGTGGTTTTGGTTCTTTGGCTTCTTATTCAAGTAGTAGCAAGCAAAACAGTTTGACAGTGGTTGCCGGTAAAGACAAGAGCGGTAAATTGCAGAATTCAGCCTGGGGCACTATGAATGGTAAACAATGGGTTTTGCTGACTGATGTAGAATCTGATTATTTCGATAAGAGAGAAGGTGTAATGCTTTCTGCTTATGATGATAAGTTCTGCCTGATAGGTGGTATCGGTGAATCGAATAAAGCGTTTAAAGATATTTATTTCTCCATAGACAGAGGTGTGACATGGACATTGTCGGACACGCTGACTGTGATGCCGGAAGATTATAAAGCGAGAGGTTTTGCTTCCGTTTTAGTAGATAAAGAAAAATTTATGCTAATTTTCGGCGGCAAAGAGAATAATAATGCAAATGATCTGGACCAGATCTGGAAAGGCCGTATAAACCGTTTAGGTTTTAAGGATTGAGAAAGTTCGTGGAGGAAAGTATAATTTTAGGAAGAATTTAGCGTTAGAAAAAGAGGTGTAGAACATAACAGCATTGCATATGACTTCAACTTTTTTTCAACGGATTCTTATACTGATACTGATGGCCGGCTTATTTACCGGTCTCCACGCACAGGAATATAAATATGAAATAGGCGGAATGGCCGGTGGCGCTTTCTATATGGGGGATGCCAACAAGAATGCTTTCTTTAAAGGAATGAATCCGGCAGTGGGAGCAGTATTCCGTTATAATGCCAACTTCAGATGGGCTTTCAAAGGCAATCTGATGTGGGGACAGGTTTCAGGCAGCACGGAAGGACTGGAAAATGTTTTTCCGGACAATGCGCAGGCATCGTTCAGCCGTAGCCTGGTAGAACTGGGCGGACAGATGGAGTTTAACTTCTTTCCGTACAGTGATAAATTTGCTTATGCAGGGGCGAAGCGCTTCACTCCTTATGTATTCTTGGGATTAGGAATTACATATGGAACAGGTAATGAAGCGTTTTTCGGACCGAATATCCCGTTAGGGGTAGGCGTGAAGTATAAGATCAAGAACAGGATTAACCTGGGATGCGAGTTTTCGTTCCGTAAATTGTTCGGAGATAAATTCGATGTTACGAACGGGGATAATGCAATACTGGATAATCCGTATCAGATAAGTGGCAGTTTCTTGAAGAACAAAGATTGGTATTCATTTTTACTGCTATCTGTTACCTGGGACTTCGGTCCGCGTAACAGGCCATGTAATAGTATAAACAGCAACAGTACGTTTAGATACTGAGAAACACTATGTCATTGATAGAGGAAATAGACAAAGATCGCTTGCCGCAACATGTGGCGATTATTATGGATGGAAACGGACGTTGGGCCAAAGCGCAAGGGAAAGACCGGAGCTATGGACACCAGGAGGGCGTTGTTTCCGTGCGTAAAGTGGTAGAGGCGGCAACGACGATTGGACTGAAGTACCTGACAGTGTACACCTTTTCGACAGAAAACTGGAACCGGCCTGAAGCGGAGGTGAAAGCGTTGATGAGCCTGCTCGTCTCTGCCATCCATCGTGAAACTCCGGATCTGATGAAAAATAATGTACGTCTGATGGCGATCGGTAATTTAGACCGTCTGCCGGAGGATGCGCACGCAACGTTGCTGGATTGTATTAAACAAACTTCTGCTAATACGGGAACTACCCTGGTATTGGCTCTTAGTTATTCTTCCCGCTGGGAAATAACAGAAGCTGTCAGACAGCTCGCCGTCCAAGTACTGGAAAAGAAAATAAACCCCAACGATATAACCGAGACAGTGGTCTCGGACCACCTGACGACCAAAGGCATTCCCGATCCGGATCTGCTGATTCGAACCGGAGGAGAAAAACGCATCAGTAACTTTCTGCTGTGGCAATGTTCGTATGCGGAGTTCTACTTTACCGATGTTTTTTGGCCGGCATTCAGAGAAGAAGAGTTGTATGAAGCTATATTGTATTACCAGCAACGTGAACGCCGTTTCGGTAAGACAAGTGAGCAATTAATCTTATAAACAATAGCTGTTATATGTACAAAAGAATAGTGCTGTTTTTTATTTTCCTAGGTTTTGCCTGCGGAGCATTTGCCCAGGAAAGTGACACTACCCAGGTTGAAGTACCGGCAGAAGTGCCGGTCATTAATTATTCGTCGACGCCGAAGCGGTATAAGATTGCCGATATTAAGGTGACGGGTATTAAGAATTATGATGATTTCGTGTTAATCGGTTTCTCCGGATTATCGGTAGGTGACGTGGTTACTATCCCCGACGCCGGAGGTGAGATTACAACAGCGGTAAAGCGTTTTTGGAAACACGGATTGTTCTCGGATGTAAAAATCCTGGCAACCAAGATTGAAGGTGACCAAGTTTGGCTGGAAATTCAGTTGAAACAACGTCCCCGTATATCGGAAGTAAATTATCATGGTATCAAGAAAGGAGAGAGGGAAGACCTTGAGGCCAAGTTGGGTTTGAAGAAAGGTTTTCAGGTGACTCCCAACCTGATGGACCGTGCAAAGATCGTTATTCAGAAGTTCTTTGACGGCAAAGGTTTTAAGAATGTAGACGTTGATATTGTACAGCGTGACGACTTGTCGAAAGAAGGTGAGGTGATCGTTGATATTAATATCGATAAGAACGAAAAGACAAAGATCCACCGTATTTACTTCGAAGGTAATGAAGCTCTATCAGCAAGGGACCTGAAGAAGGCGATGAAGAAGACGAATGAAAAGTTCAGTCTTCCGAACGACTGGAAAACCAGTATCCTGGAAGCATTCAGTACAAAGAAGTTCACTACAGAAGAATACGAGAACGATAAGAATAATATTATCGCTAAGTACAACGAACACGGTTATCGTGATGCAGTGCTGCTATCGGACAGTGTTGTCAACTTTAATGAAAAGAAAGTCGACATCTTCCTGAAGGTAGAAGAAGGTGATAAATATTATCTGAAAGATATCCGTTTCGTGGGTAATACGCAGTACGCTTCTGATTATCTGGAAGCAATCCTGGGTATGAAACCGGGAGAGGTGTATAACCAGAAGAAGTTGAATGAACGTTTGACGACAGACGAAGATGCGGTTTCCAATGTGTATTATAATAATGGTTATATCTTCTTCAGTGCCGACCCGGTAGAAGTGGATGTGGATAACGACTCTATCTCTTTGGAAGTACGTATCCAGGAAGGCCCGCAGGCTACCATCAACCGTGTAATCATTAATGGTAACGACCGTTTGTATGAAGATATCGTACGTCGTGAGCTTCGTACCAAGCCAGGTATGTTGTTCAGCCGTGAAGACTTGATGCGTTCCGTTCGTGAAATTGCCCAGATGGGACATTTCGACCCGGAAAATATGGAGCCGAAGCCGTTACCTGATCCTGATAACGGAACAGTGGATATCCAATATAACCTGACATCGAAGGCGAACGACCAGATTGAGTTCTCGGCCGGTTGGGGACAAACAGGTGTGATCGGTAAGTTGAGTCTGAAGTTTACGAACTTCTCCATGAAGAACTTCCTGAACCCGAAAACTTATAAAGGTATTATCCCGCAGGGTGAAGGTCAGACACTGACATTGAGCGGACAGACTAACGGTCGCTACTATCAGGCTTATAGTATTTCATTTATGGACCCGTGGTTCGGCGGAAGACGTCCGAATACACTTTCTGTAAGTGCTTATTTCTCCAAACAGACTGATATCAGTAGTAACTACTATAATAACAGCATGTCGAATTATTACGGTGGCTATCCCTATTATGGAAATAGCATGTATGGCGGTTACTATGGTAATTATGGCGGTTATTATAATAATAACAATTATGAATTGGCATACGACCCGGATAAATCTATCATGATGTTCGGTCTTTCTGCCGGTTACGGTAAGCGTCTGAACTGGCCGGATGACTATTTCCAGTTTATGGCTACATTGAATTATCAGATGTATATCATGCATGACTGGGCATACTTCCTGGTGCAGAACGGTACTTGCCACAATGTAAACCTGGAATTGATGTTGCAGCGTAACTCTATCGACAATCCGTTGTATACTCGTAGCGGTTCGCAGTTCTCTCTGTCAGTTAGTGCTACTCCTCCTTATTCTTTATGGGACGGAAAGGACTATGCTAATATGTCGGACGATAATCCTGATAAGTTCAAGTTTATCGAGTATCATAAATGGAAGTTCAAAGCAAAGATCTTCTCTCCGTTGGCTCCGAGAGCAATCAAACGTACACCGGTATTGATGACACGTGTTGAATACGGATTCCTGGGATCTTACAACAAGCACAAACGTTCTCCGTTTGAAACATTCTATATGGGTGGTGACGGTATGAGTGGATATTCCAGTACTTATGCGACTGAAACGATTGGTTTGAGAGGTTACGAAAACGGTAGTATTGCCGGTAACGGTGGATATAACTCTTACGGTTATGCTTACTCTCGTCTGGCAATGGAATTGCGTTATCCGTTCCTGTTGGAACCGTCTTCTACAATTTACGGTCTTGTATTTGCTGAAGCAGGTAATGCATGGAAGGATTTGAAGAGCTTCAATCCGTTTGACCTGAAACGTTCTGCCGGTGTCGGTGTACGTATCTTCTTACCGATGATCGGTTTGATGGGTATCGACTGGGCGTATGGTTTCGACAAGGTGGATGGACAACGTAGTGCAGGTGGAAGCAACTTCCACTTCATCATCGGACAGGAATTCTAATTAATTGAAAATTAATAATTGAAAATTGAAAATTAGGGGAACGGTTAATTCTGTTAAAGTGTTAATAGTCTCTTATTAAATTTCAATTTTCAATTCTCAATATTCAATTATCTTATCTTTGCAGTCAGAGAGTGAAACTATAAAAAGAAAGCGTATGAAGAAGATTATTGTTTTGAGTTGTATGATGCTCCTTTGCTCTTTTGCCGGTATGGCACAAAAGTTTGCCTTGATAGATATGGAGTATATACTAAAAAATATTCCGGCTTATGAGATGACGAACGAACAGTTGAGCCAGGTATCGAAGAAATGGCAGAATGAGGTGGAAGCTATCCAGCAGGAAGCACAAAACATGTATAAGACCTATCAGAGTGATTTGGTATTCCTTTCTGCTGAGATGAAAACGAAGCGTGAAGAGGAGATAGTGAAGAAGGAGCAGGAAGCACAGGACCTGAAACGTCAGTATTTCGGACCGGAAGGCGAGTTGTACAAGAAGCGTGAAAGCTTGATGAAACCTATCCAGGATGAAGTCTATAATGCCGTAAAGGAGATTTCGGAAGACAAGGGGTATCAACTCGTTGTTGACCGTGCTTCGGCGATGAGTATTATTTTTGCTTCTCCGAAGATAGATATCAGCAATGAAGTGCTGTTAAAGTTAGGATATTCAAAATAAATGCTTACATTTGTGCGCTTTATGCACAAAATAACATGATTGATTAATAACAATAATATTTTATAGAAAATGAAGAAACTGATTATTTTTTTGTTGATGATCCTCCCGTTAGGAGTTTTTGCTCAGGAAGCAAAGGTGGCAATTGTTAATTCGCAGGAAATTATGATGGCTATGCCGGAAATAACTGCTATGCAGGAAACAATGAAGCAGATGAATGACAAATATGCGGGCGAAATGAAGACGATGGAGGATGAATTCCAAAAGAAATATACAGATTATATCGCTCAGCAGGATTCAATGACTGAAAACATCAAACTGAGAAGAACACAGGAATTGGAAGATATTCGTCAGCGTGTTGAAAACTTTACACAGGTTGCACAACAGGATATGAATAAAAAACAGCAGGAATTGTTGGCTCCGATCCAGGATAAGCTTAGAAATGCTATCAAAGCTGTAGGTGATGAAAAAGGCTATGCTTATATCATCGATAACAATCCTGGTATCGTACTTTATACCGGCAATGCTGCAATCGATGCTACTCCGTTGGTAAAAGCTAAATTAGGCTTGAAATAATAGATTCTAATTAGAGATATAACAAAGGATGCCTTTCTATGGAGGGCATCCTTTGTTGTATTATATAAAGAAGGAAGAAATATGTTTTCACAAAAAGCAGGACCTATCGGGATTTTTGACTCCGGCTATGGTGGATTGACAGTCTTTGATAAAATTCGCCAGGCAATGCCTGAGTATGACTATATTTATCTGGGAGATAATGCACGTACACCGTATGGGCCACGTTCATTTGAGGTGGTTTACCGTTTCACCCGCCAGGCCGTAATGAAATTGTTTTCCGAGGGGTGTCAGTTAGTGATTCTGGCGTGTAATACGGCATCGGCAAAAGCCCTGCGTACCATTCAGCAGCGTGATCTGCCGGACTGGGATCCTGCCCGCCGTGTGTTGGGAGTTATTCGTCCGACGGTGGAAATGATGGATCAGGTCAGCACTACAAAACATATAGGTATCCTGGGGACGGCTGGAACAATATCTTCACATTCCTATTCACTGGAGATAGAGAAAATGTTTCCTCATATCACTGTGACGGGAGAGGCCTGTCCGATGTGGGTTCCATTAGTTGAGAACAATGAGTTCGGTTCTCCCGGTGCGGATTATTTTGTACAAAAACATCTGGATCATATTCTGTCGGTCGATCCCCGGATAGATACGCTGGTACTGGGGTGCACGCATTATCCGCTTTTAATCGGCAAAATCAGACAGTATTTGCCGCAGGGGATAACCGTCTTTGCGCAGGGAGAATACGTGGCAGAGAGCCTGAAAGATTATTTAAACAGGCATCCGGAAATGGACTGCCGACTTACCCGTAGCGGAGAATGCCGTTTCCTGACTACGGAGTCTGCCGCGAAATTCTCGGAGGCAGCCTCAGTCTTCCTGAATGATCCGATAGAAGTGGAGCAGATATCTATTGATTAAAAAAGAATCCGATGAAGTGGCCGAAGCATATATTCCTGTTAGCGGTACTGTTTGTTTGTGCCTGTGCCGATGCGGAAGAACTGGATACCTATCTGCGCAATAAAGGACTGGTCGACATCTCTGCACAGGATTCTACCATTCGTGTACAACTGGTTTATGCAACTCCCGATAATTTTATGGGAGAAGCTGTTTACTCCGGAATCACACGTGCCTGGCTTCATCCGGATGCCGCCGGGAAACTTGTGGCCGCTCAACGGCTGTTGAAAAAAGAAAATCCCGACCTTACGCTGGTTGTTTATGATGCGGCCCGGCCAATGTCTGTACAACGTAAAATGTGGGCACTTGTTCGCGGAACCGATAAGGTGAATTATGTCAGCAATCCGGCTAACGGCGGCGGATTGCATAATTATGGAATGGCGGTAGATGTAACTATCCTTGATAAAACAGGCGCTCCCCTTCCTATGGGAACGCCATTCGATTTCTTTGGCGAAGAGGCTCATACGAATAATGAAGAGGCTTTATTGGATGCCGGGAAAATAGATCGCACAGCCTATAATAACCGGCGTTTGCTTCGCCGGATCATGAGAAATGCCGGGTTCCGCATCATTCTTTATGAATGGTGGCATTTCAATGCTTGCAGCCGGGCAGAAGCCCGGCAAAGCTATCCTGTTTTGGATTAGTTGATATTCTTACCGAAAGGAGTCAGGGCAAGGGCTGCCATCTTGAAATGTTGCCTTCCCCAGGGGATACCGATGATGGTGATGCACAGCAGTAACCCGAATCCCAGGTGTGTCAGGCAGATCCAGAAACCTCCGAGTATGATCCATAGAATGTTCATGATAATGCAGAGGCAACCTCCGGAGTTGCCGTTATCCGTAACCGTGCTGCCAAAAGGCCACAAAGCCAGCAGAGCCAGTTTCAATGTCTGTAGTCCGAATGGAATGCCGATGATCGTAACCATCAGCAGGAGACTTGAAACCAGATATTCAATACTGGTGATCAGTCCGCCGAATATTAACCAGATGATATTACCTAAAAATTTCATACTTGCATGATTTATAGTTCCTACAAATGTAGCATAATTCTACTTAAAAGCAATAGTTATCGGAGCTGAAACCGATAGGCACCGCTTCATCCGCGGGTAGGCATCCGTTTGAAACCTTCCTGTCCGGATATTTATTCCGTTATCAGAAGTGTATCGGCAACTTCTATATGCCGTGTTTGCATACTGTCCAATTCGGCAAGTACCTGTTGTTTTACGATAGCAAAACTGTCGCGGAGTTCCGCTTTGACAGGTAATGAAGGAGGTGCCTCTATGTTCAGGGGATTTATCGGCTGGCCGTTTTTGTGTACACGGAAATCGAGATGGGGACCGGTTGAGAGGCCCGTAGAACCCACATAGGCGATCACTTCACCTTGCTGCACATGACTGCCCACCTGTATGCCTTTGGCAAACTTACTGAGATGCATATAAGTGGTGGTATATACGGAGTTGTGTTTTACTTTCAGGAAATTTCCGCCTCCATTCTGGTATCCTTTGGCAATAACGGTTCCGGCTCCGATGCTTTTAACCGGGGTACCGACCGGTGCTGCATAATCAACCCCATGGTGAGCGCGATAGCGTTTCAGAATCGGATGGAAACGGGCATTCGTAAAACGTGACGTGATACGGAAGATATCCAGCGGGGCTTTCAGGAATTCTTTACGCAGACTGTTCCCGTCCTGGTCGAAGTATTCGAATACGCTGTCCTGGGTAAAAGGGATAGCGACGAAGTCTTTTCCCTGATGAGTGAAAATTGCTCCCTGGATACTGCTTATATTCAGTGCAGTTGTGTCGTCGATATAAGCAATATCATAGAGTACACGGAAAGAATCACCTTCTTTTACATCATAAAAGTCTATTTGCCAGGCAAAGACATCGGAAATATTGATCGCCAGCAACGGGTTTACGCTTTTCGATTGTAATACGTTCCATAAGGAAGAATTGATTGTTCCTTCTACGTACTGGCGTTTTAAAGTAATAGGCTTGTTAAACTCGTAGGCACTGATCGTATCGCCGGTAAAGTCGATCACTGCGTAGTCAGTTTTCGATTTAGCAAAAGCAATGTAGCGTATCTGTGCAGTGCTGTCTTGCATCGTGAATGTATAATAATGCATGCCCGCTTGAAGTTTTGTAGGGTCCAGAACTTCTTTAGACGATCTGCTGATACTGTCAGCCATTAAAGCAGAGAAGCCGAGGTTAGAGAAGATTGCAGCCGGATTATCACCGTTTTTCATCTTATACTCTTTCAGGTCAAGTGTATCGATACAGATGCCGTATTGATATACGCGTTGGAGGCTGTCGATCCATTCGCTGTCAACTTCTTCTTCGCATTGTTTAGGGGTGTTTTTGCAGGAGATACCTACTATGAATAGTAAAATCAAAATAGGTGCAATGCCTGATCTCTTCATTATATCCTCATTTAGTGTTTATCCGTCAGACTGCAAACTTACAGAAAATCTCTGGAATAAACGAATGAAAAAGGGAAAGTGATGCTGAATAACCTGAGTACAAGAATGTTATGAAAGCAGATAAGATCAACGGTCAAAACTGTCTCCGTGCCGTTTGCGCTGCTCAGCGTCTGTTTTATTGAGGAATGTTTTGTGGAGAGTATATAAGTCATTACTTTTACCCATCTGTACTTTGTCTGGATGGCAGATATAATATTGTGTATTATGAGAAATAAATTACTGTTCATTGCAGTTCTGTTGGTATCTGTCAATATGTTCTCCTGGTCTTCATTCAGGAAAAATGTGCCTCAGAGACTTGTCCAGCCTTCGGGCGAAACGATCCATGTTTTTGCCTCCGGTGATGAGTTCCATAACTGGCTCCACAACGAGAAAGGACAAACGATTGTACAAGACCCGGAAAGCGGATATTATGTGTATGCTAAATTAGTGGGAGATGAACTGCTTCCTACCTCCTTTATCGTGAAGGATAAGGAGCTGGCTCCAGTCTCCGTAGAGACAGGCTTGAATATTTCCGCAGCAGCTTATCAGCGAAAAGTACAGACCCGGCTAAGTCGGCAGATACCGGTCCGGAAGAAAGATGGTGGAAGCTCATTGAAAAGTACCTCGACGAAAAAACAGGGTAAATGTACGAATTTAGTCGTTTTAATCGGTTTCAGCGATGTGGTGAAGATGGACTATTCGTATGTGCAGCTGGATAGTATTTACAATCATCCGACGGCTTGGAGCGTGAGAACAAATTATTTAGCGGATTCATACGGGAAAATGACTGTGGAATCGCCTGTTTTCCCAAAATCGGGCAGTGTATATATAGATGCCCATCCGCGCAGCTATTACAGCCCATACAATGTGGTCACTAATCCCGAAGGTTATAAAGATGGGGAGGAAAGTTTTAAAAGGGAGAATGAATTGGTTTCTGCTGCTTTGATGAAAGCGGCAAAAGAAATTCCCTCGAATATGGATATGGACCAGGATGGGGATGGCTATATCGATAATGTAACCATACTTTTTGCTTGCGAACCGGATGGATGGAGCTCATTGTTGTGGGGGCATGCCACATTTTATTCGGGAAATCCGGAGGTTTTGGTAAACGGGAAAAAAGTAGGCCGCTACAATTTCCTCCCGATGGATTATTCGCTAGGATCTACAACCGCTCATGAGATAGGGCATTCATTCGGTTATCCGGATCTTTATCATTATACACAAGACGGATTTGAACCGGTGGGGAAATGGGATATGCAATCAAACAACAAAGGTCATCATGGAGCATATATGAAGTATATGTATGGTAATTGGATCAGCGATTTACCCGTGCTGTCGGACCCCGGCGTTTATACCTTGAATCCGCTCAACTCACCGACAGAAGAGAAGGTCGGATATAAGATCCCTTCACCGAACTCGTCTACGGAGTTTTTCGTAGTCGAATACAGGAAGCCGGATCCTCTTATCGAGAATCACTTTGAAGACGATGGCCTGCTTTTATATCGGATTAATCCGGCGAGTACCGGAAATTCGGACGGAGGTTGGGGAGACTTTAAGGATGAGGTGTACATCTTCCGGCCGGGGGGATCACTGGTGGGGAATGGTAAGATTGATCAGGCCCAGCAGCCGGCTTCCGGCATTTCGGATGTTTCCCGAAACCGTCTTTTCCTGTCGGATGGTAAGGATGGTGGCATAAGTATCTCTGATATAAAGAAAGAGAATGGACAGTTGACTTTTAAATTGAATTTTGCTTCGGCTCCTTTCCTTCGTGTGACACAAGAGAGCGAGATTATATCTGCTGCGGGTGGACAAAAGATTTGGCCTGTGATGTCTAATGTGGCGGGGTGGAAAGCGACTTCTTCCGAGAAGTGGGCAACGGTCTCTGGCGATGCGAAGTCGGGTGAGATCCGGCTGGAGGTGGAAAGTAATACAGGAGATCCCCGGTTGGCAACGATACGGGTGGAAGCAGAAGGTGTGCCTGCCCAAAACTATTATCTGGCCCAGAAATCGTTTGATCCGGAAGTTGATTTATTATTTCTGGTAGATGAGGAACCAATCCTTCCGATCGGTAACTATGCTGGAGCCAAGCGAGTTTTGCATGTGATAGGCGAAAACTATTCGATGCGTATATTGGATGCATCCGGAAACGTTCATTCGCAGATTTTCACGGCAGTGGAAGTGGGTAAAACTAGCTTCTTGTATATCAGTGAGCCTGTCGAACCAGCGTCAAAAGTAGAAGGTAAACTAGTCCTGGCCACATTCGGAAAGAAGCCACTTACGATTGAGCGCGCGGTAGAAGTAGTTTCTCAGGATCTCTCGTTTTCAAGAAATATGGTTCAGTTCCTTGCTACCGATATACGGACACAAACGGTCGGGATAGAAAGCTCCCGGGATTATCAACTGGAGGGTACGATACCTGAATGGTTGACCGTACAGAAAAGCGATGATCAACGGTCACTGTCATTAAAGGTTGCAGATAATACTTCTACGGGCCCCCGTATGGCTCAGTTCAGTATCCGCGCCGGCTTGATGTCTAAGCCGATTGTTGTTAACCAGAGATCTTTTATTCCTGATTTCTACTTTTTGAAATGCCCTCAGGTTGTGAATGGAGAAGGGATGTCTACCATCTGGGAATATAAGACAAACGCAGATAATATCAAGTTTGAATATGACAGGGAAAATGCAGGCTTGTCTTTTGTTCATAATGCGGTAAACCGAACATTGACATTCACCCCCAACAGACTTGGTGATGTTAGCGTGGATTTGAAGATTAGCCTGGATGACTACTCGTTCCTTAAGTCTATAGAATCAAAGGATAAATCCGATTTATATCAAGAGAGTTCGATTAACAGTCTTCCTCCCGAAAAGAATAACTCTACTTTCATGACGGTTGGCGATCGTTTTTTAACCGATTATCCAGATTTGCAAGTGGAGGGATTGAAAATTGAACCGGTAGATGAACCTGATGCGAATGTGTATTGTTTGACTGCGACAGAGACAAACTATTCTTTATTTCACAGGGTATTTGCTGCGCCAATCGACATAACTCAAGACCCTACAATCTTTATAAATGAATTAACGAGTTGGATAGCCCCCGCCGGCCCTTATTCAAGTTTGCCTATCGATTTTACTTTTCAAAACTTCTATATGATCGATAAAATTACTTGTGATCAGTCTTGGGTGGAATGGGATATGAAAGAAAATGGATTCAGCATCCGCAAAACCGGATATGACGGAGCTTTGTCTCGCAACGCTATTATTACGTTGCACTCGGGTGCATATACATATCCGGTTCAATATACGGAGGAGGGTTCTTCCACGGATCCTTATTTATATCTTCCTTTATCGGAGGTAACGGCTCCACTTTCTTTTTCTGTAATTCAGGTGCCGGTAAGTACCTCGAAGTATGAAGACTTGAAATGTACTTTATCAGGTGAGACGCAAGGCATCTCTGTTGCGGTAGGACCTGATCAATATGAAGAGGGATGGCGTTACATGGGGACTGTCTGGATCATGCAAGATAAACAGATTTCCAAAAATGAAGAGCAAACCTTTACACTGCATATGGAAATCGGAAATCAAAAAAAGGATTTTACCGTGCATACGAAAAAGGATATGTCAGGGCAATATGATCCGCTTCCCAATGAAAATATACAAACGAATGCACAATCGCCTGTCAGGATATACTTGGTAGATGGTATAGTTCGGATAGATTCCCCTTACCCTGTTATGGATATTACCGTGTATGGGACTAGCGGTCAAACGCTGGTACGACAGCAGAATGGTGGTGATAGGATCGATATTTCGGCATTATCCGCTGGCATTTATTTCGTGAAAGTAAGAACGGAACAGGGGACTACTGTGCAAAAAATCATTACTCGTCTTTGAAATAACAATATTGCGGTTAATTATTTGTTGTGATGTTTTGAAGAATGTTCCTGTAAAGTTCTGAAAATAACGGAAAAGGATTACAGGCTATATCTGTCTGGTTTGTGCCGGTTTGTTAATATTGACTAAATAGAATATCTTTGGGGAACAATTTGGACGGATTTGGCGTCTTATCCTTGTAAGTGATATAACAAATAGTATAGATTATGAAAAGAGTGATTTTTTATGTATTGATGCTCCCGATGGTACTTGGGATGATGATTTCTTGTTCTGAAGCCAAAACAGACGCAAAGAAACTGGAAGGTAAATGGAATGTGGTGGAAGTAAAAGGCGAGAAGATTCTGAAAGAAGGACTGCCCTATATGGAATTCGATATGGCTCAGAATAAATTGCATGGTAATGCCGGTTGTAATATGTTCAATACAACCATTACATTAGATGCCAACGATGTTTCTTCGATCACTATTGCACCGGGTGCTGCTACAATGATGGCTTGTCCGGATATGGCAACGGAAGATGCGATAATGAAAGCGATGGGTGATGTGAAAGCGGTTAAAGCCGGTAATTCTGAAAGCGAAATGACTCTGGTGGACCAGGACGGCAACGTATTGCTTGTTTTATCTAAAAATTAAACCGTATGAAGAAGTATTTATATCTCTGCCTGGCAGTTGTGGGGATAGCCGTATTTGCTTCCTGTAAATCACAAAAAGCCGTGGTGGCTTCCTATTCAGACCTGAATGGCGAATGGAGTGTAGTGGAACTGAACGGTAAGAAACTTGATCCGGCAGACAGCAAACAGCTTATTGTCATTGATGTAGCCCGTAACCATTTGTCGGGGAATGCCGGTTGTAACCGGATGAACGGTAATATCGAATATTCGGAAGCCCGGAAGAACATCATTAAATTTCCGCAAGTCGCCACAACGCGTATGGCGTGTCCTGATCTGAAAGGCGAGCAGGAGTTTCTGGAAGCTCTGAACAAAGTCGTTCGTTTCGAAGCGGAAGGAAATGTAAAGCCCGTGAATACGATTGCTTTTTACGGGACCGATAATGGAAAGCTGATGGTTATCGAAAAGAAATAATAATACAAACATTACACAATTGAAGAGGTGGCCCTGTTGAAGGAGGCCACCTCTTTTCAGTTCAAAGATAGAGCGTAGTTGCATAATTTTTTGACTTCGCCAATAGTCTCAAAATCTATCTTATTACCATCAATATATTGTTTGAGCTGCTCTTTGTGGTTAGAGAATATTTTAAGGAATTGTTTTTCGGTAGAGAAACCCTTTAGCCGTTTGCCTTTTTCAATGTAGAATTTATACTTGATCTTGTCTAAGAAAGTATTTGATTCGTTATCTCCCGAACCATATATGAGGTTACTATAACTATCAACAGAGGCTGTTTCTGTTTTTCCACCGTATGTCAGATTTTTTTTGACCTTTCTCGTTCCGCTGTATTGAACAAGTATTTTAGGTTCTGATTGTATTAATTCTGCTGTTTCTTTGTTTGAGACCGGTAGAAATATTCTTTCTCCTATTTTAAGAGATTTGACCTTATCAGGATCGGAAAACTCTTTCTTTATATTATCATTATCGATGAAGAAAAATTTTCTATTAAACAAATTGTAGTTGAGTGGTACATGGAATGTTCTTCCGTCTTTGTAATACACATATCCTTTTGTAAATTCCGAAAAAAGATAAGGAGTATTATCTTCCTGCGAATAAACATTGAATAATTCGAAACAAGTAAATAAAAGAATTAGAATGTATTTCATATTCTGATTTATTTGTGGGGTGAATGAATGTTGTAGTAATAGGATTCTCGTAAATAATAGTATTAGTAGAGTCGTGAAACTCTACTAATACAAAAGATAAGGAATTATCGTTCTTATTTCAGTAACTGAACCTGGATTTCATACAACCGTCTTGTTTCCGGAGCACCTTCCGGTCTGAAAGTTGTATTAATAACCATATACTGCTGTGGCTTTGTGAAATCTCCGGGAGTACCCAGGGTAGGTGCACCATTTACAGGTTCAACTCGGGCTGCATACATATCTTCCAGAATAAGTTCTACGACCAATGCATCTTGTCTTACCGGTACGATAGCAGAACGATATTTGCCTGTTTCAACTTCTTCGACGAATACGGGGTGTAAATTATCACCATCAAAAGCAGATGCTACAAACAGATGCCCTTTGTTTGGTGTTGTGTACATCACGTTCGCAGGAGAAAAGATATGGGCAATGTACTTTTTCCCGTCAGGGGCAGAACTATCGTCTACGATTTCCAAGGTGTTTTGTACAAACATGGTTTCTCCCGGTTTTACTACTTTACCTAAAATAGTTACATCCGCTCCGGTATTATTGGTGTAATCGTAACCGCTCTGGAAACTTTCGCTGATAAGCGTTTGTGCAAGCCAGTTTTCCAGCCACTGACCTTTTCCGTCGTTATGGTTTACTTGCCAGATCTTGTTTGTAAACAGTTCACGGACACGAACTTTAGCCAGACCAGATCCCAAATTTACATTTGTATAAATGGATTCGGGTACTTCATCGTAGACTAATCCGCTTTGACAACCGGATAAAGCTGTCAGGCAACATACTGCTGCGACTAATATATTTTTGAATTTCATATTTATTTCTGTTTAAATGTTATTGATAACTTCTGTTTTCCCAACCCGGGTTCTGAACCAGGTTCTTGTCACTTTCCAAAGTCGTTTTTTGATAAGGAAGTTTATAGAACACAGCATCGTTGAATCTGCGTTCATAGTATGTGTTATCTATCGGACGCACTTCGAAATACGGAGTGAAATATTGGGGATCAGTTTCCGGTGCCGGATAACCGCTATCTTCCACTTTTTCACTTTCAATACCTTTGCGGAAAATAAACATACCTGAAGAAGGCTTGTTCAATTCTTCGATTACAGTTTTACCTTCTGACTCACCCCATCTGAGCAAATCGAAATAGCGGTGAGACGGTACTTCGAATGCAAATTCAATACGGCGTTGCAGTTGGTATTCTTCCCATAAATTATGACCTACGACAGAAGCATCGAAGTTATCCAAACCGGCACGATTGCGGATCTGGTTGATGGCATCTACTACTTCACTTTCTTTTCCTCCCAGTTTGTATGCAGCTTCAGCCATGTTCAGTAATGCTTCGGCGTAACGTACCATGAAGAATGAAATGGATGTTTGTTTTGCCTCCAAGGTTCCGTCTTCCTTAAATTTTCCAGGAACATATTTTGCTGCATAATATCCGGTCATAGTCGACTGTCCGCGTCCTCCGACTTCCAGTTTTTCTGTGGATCTGAACGTTGTATGCAATGCACTGTATTTTTCAGTTTTTGTCGGTACCGAATAATCAATCCATACGCCTACCAGACATTTTTCTACTCCTTTTTTATCTGCATAATAAGAGCCATCGTAAAGTACTGTCGTATAGAAACGTTTATCTCTGTCGGTATACATCAACTGATAATCTTTCGTTGTTGCTTTTAAAGCACCGTTAGCACCGGCTTCAACGCCTATCTCTTTAGCTTGCTGTGTTTTCCACCACTGCATCCATTTACCGGTAGCTTTATCTTTTTGATAATAACAGTCAACCAACTCTTGGGTGGGATAAGCGCCGCCATTGCTACCACCCCAGTCCGGACTATGATCGGTTGTTGCTCCATACATTCTGCCTCCTGGATGTGCATAATTAGCCGGGTTAAATCCGGATCTGTTAGATTCATTGAACATCATCGGCCAAATAGACTCGACAGAGGTATGGCCTGTTGCTCCATTGAACAAATTCCGGTAATCAGGGTCTAATGAATACTTACCGATAACAGACTTGGCAGCATTATAAGCAATCTGATAATACTGAGTCGCATCTTTGCTAAACTTGTAGAGTGCTTTGCTTTCGGCCGAACCAGCTAACTTATCATACAAACCTTTAGATGACGCTTCCGCAGCACAGGCAGCAGTCAGGGCAGCACGCGATTTCAACACTTGAACAGCATCTGCATTGATCAGGCCTAATGCCGGTTTGCCTGTTGTTTTGCCAAAGTATTCCAATGATTTGTCATAATCGGCCAAAATTTGGTCGAAGACTTCTTCACGGGTATTTTGCGCAAGCATTGTTTCATCAAATATGGTCATGGAGTTTGTAATGATAGGTAATCCTCCCCAGTACCTTTCCATGTCAAAATAAAACTGAGCTCTGAAGGCATAACTTTCTGCCAGTAGCTGATCTCTTACTTCTTCCGTCATATTCGGAACACTAGGGATTCGCTCAATGGCAAGGTTAACCTGGCGGATATTTTTATAGCCGTCTTCCCAGGGAGCTCCAGTCAGACCAGTAACGCCGTTTAACTCATCATATCGTCTGTTGTTAAAATCATATTGACGAAATGTATTCTGATCACGGTCAACATTACCAACTGCGTTGTCGGACCATTGTTCTGATCTGAAAGCATCGTTGGCACCAGCAGGTGCCCACAAGTAAAATTGATTGACAAAGGAACGGGACAACTGTGGGTTTTCCCAGAACTGGTCTTCGAAAACGCTGGTGGTCGGTTCGATTCCTAATGGATCGCAACTCGAGAAACATACGGCTGCGAGTAACGCGAATATATTTATTTTCTTCATATTTCTTATTTTGTCTGTTGTGATTACAATGTTAATGTAGCACTGAGTGTGAAAGATCGTTGGGTAGGATAGCTACCGAACTTGTTTCCGCCCCAGATCGAGTTGGCCGGCAGGTATTCAGGATCCGTTAAGTCCTTGAACGGGTTGCTTTTCTTTACCCAAGTATGTACATTGTTAGCAATAAAGTTCAGTTGTAAACCTTTGATGTAGCTTACATTTTTAAGTACTCTTCGTTTCAAATCGTAACTAATGCTGATATTTTTGATCTTCAGGTAAGAAGCGTCATATACCCAGGAATCGACAAAACTATATCCCCAGCCATAAGTAGAATTGGTCGGCAACGGTAATTTGTTTGTGATCGGGTTGCTTGGTGTGTAAGATTCCTGCCACAGATATTTAGCATATTTCCAATAGTAATCCTGTTGTGAACGGGCAGGTGAAACTACGTCACCGGTCACGTCGGTAGCTCCTTGCAGGAAGATTTCAAAGCTGAAATCTTTCCAACCCAAGCCAAGTGTGATACCATACAGAGTTTGCGGAACTTCGCCACCTCTTTCATCCCAAACCTGGTCACCGCCATTCAATACACCGTCGCCGTTGACATCTTGCATTTTGAATGTTCCAAGAGTATGGTTACGAGTGAAATGCAGGTATGAGTTATACATATCTTCATAAGATGTGAACAGACCGTCTGTTTGCCAAGCTTGAGTATAAGTTTTCACCTGGCCTCTTTTACCCAAATTCGTTAGGTTCGGGTAATAATATTCAGTCTCTTCCTTGGTGTGTCTTACCGTTATTTCATCCCAATAGGTAAAGTTACCTCCGATTTTATAGGTGAAATCGCCGATCTGGTCATTCCAGTTTAATGCGAATTCGACACCTCCTTTATGTGTGGTCACGTAAGGGGCATTCATTTTCGGGGTATTGGGTAGACCCAAGACAGGAGTGTAAGTCAGTTTAGGGTTCATATCCATTTCGTCACCTTTGTTCAGATACAAATAAGTATCGAATGAACCGCTTAACCGATCTTTGAAAAATCCGAAGTCAACTCCGCCACTGATCTGTTGCGATTCACCCCAGGTCAGATTGCTGGATACGTTACTTTCTTTCCAGGCAGAACTTGCACTCATGTTTTCTCCGGTTAGGATTGTTTTTGCCAATCCGTACTGATTCATATAACTGAATGATTTTGAAAGTTCATTACCTACAACGCCATAGCCGGCACGGATCTTGAACATATTGATGTAATCCGTGTTGATGAGATCTTTGATAAAGCTTTCTTCTGTCAGTACCCAACCACCTGATACTGCATAGAAAAATCCCCAGCGTTTGTCCGGGTGGTAACATAAAGAACCATTATAGTTTGCGCTTAATTGCAACAAATATTTGCTGTCGTAATCATATGAAACACGTCCAACCCAGCTAGCAGACCCCCATTGCCCTTCTGTACCACTCATCTCTTTCATACTTGATCCGCCGTCTATTTGCGGATAGAAAGTCGTTGGGTATCCATATTTTTTAGCCATTGTGCTGTTGGTATTTCTTACCTGGCTTTGGTAGTTGGCCATGGCAGATAGATTATGTTTGCCGAAAGAGCGATTGTAATCAACCTGGAAAACACCGGTTGTCAATGAGTAATTATTCCAGGTTTGTGATAAATTAGCATCGTCCGGGTTGAAATTGTTTTCTTGGGTTGCGTATGGATTGGCATATACTCCTTCTTCCGGATGGTTGAACGTTTTGTTCATTGAATAACTATGGTTGAAGTTGAGAGTTGCACTGGCAGATAAACCTTCCACCCAAGGCAAATTCCATTTTAATCCCATACTGGCTTGCAGACGATAGTCGTCAGTATTGTTGAAACCTGTGCGCAATCTGGAATCCAAACCTCCGGCTCTTTCTAAACCTGTGGTCCAGTTTCTTGGTATTGAATGAATTTCATCTCCTTCGATCAGGACAGAGTTGAAAATACCGTCACCACCGGCCGGTTGTTTCTTTTTTGCCATGATCCCGTTTAGATTCATTGTGAATCTCAGGCTTTTATCTTTAAGCAAAAAAGCTTCCGTATTGACGATAGCGTTGTACTGTTCGTAGTTATATGTTTCGCTGATACCGGATTGGTTCAAATATCCCAAACTGGAATAGTATCTAACTCGTTCGCCACCGCCGCGTACACTAATGTTTGTTTGTGTCATTGGCTGTGTATTATCGAACCAGTCCCATGGGTCCTGATAGGTGTAGTAGTTATTTATATCACCGCCTTGGGTTACAAATGGATTGAACAGGTCGTTTACGTCCTGCAATGAGTATCCCATATTGTATTTTTGATTGACCATATCGGTGATTTCCTGACGACCATACCCTTGCTGGCTCAGATGCCCCATGTAATACTTAGACATTTGTGTTGTGTTGTATGCCGGATTTTCTTCCATATTAGCTGCATACAATTCATTCTTCATATTTACATAGTCCCATGAATCCATTGATTTAGGTCTGTAGGAGGGAGTCATGAGTGTGAATTTCTGGTTAACAGTGATGTCCAGAGAGCCTTCCACCCCTCTTTTTGTTGTTACCACAACTACACCGTCACTGGCGCGCGGACCATATACGGCTGTTGCCGATGCATC
This sequence comes from Parabacteroides caecihominis, assembly GCF_023656785.1. Classification (NCBI taxonomy): domain Bacteria; kingdom Pseudomonadati; phylum Bacteroidota; class Bacteroidia; order Bacteroidales; family Tannerellaceae; genus Parabacteroides; species Parabacteroides caecihominis. The sequence goes on along the minus strand of NZ_JAMOKS010000010.1, from coordinate 207,424 downwards.
TTTCAAAATAGTCATAGAAGAAATATCTTCAGGACGCAGACGATTGAAGAATACTTCACCCTGGTCAGTTTCCATCACTACGTCGTCGACTACATACAGAATCTTGCTGCCACCACGGATCCAAATCTTGGCAGTCTCACCAGGGGCACCTGAACGTGCTTGCGAGATGATACCGGCAACACGGCCTCCCAAACCGTCACTGACGGATGTTACAGGTAGTCTGGCTATCGATTCCATCTTTACATTAACGGCGGCGGCTGTCAATGTCTTGGTTTTCTGGGCACCGCTAAATCCGGTTACTACCACTTCGTCCAACGCTTGTGAATCTTCTGCTAACTTAACGTTAATGGAAGGTTGGCCGGTGTACTTGATTTCCTGCGTAGTATAACCGATGAAAGATATCTGGATGATACTTCCTTGTTTGACACCCTCTAAAGTGAATTTACCGTCGAGGTCGGTAATAATACCGTTTGTGGTTCCTTTCACAATCACTGAAGCTCCGGTTACGGGACCGAATTCATCTTCTACAGTTCCTGTCACTTTCCCGTTTTGCTGGGAAATGTTCACACTCGGTCTAATGGGTGTAGTGTCGGCTTTTATGCTCTCAGGAGAACATAATATGCCTGCAAACAGCATTAAACCAATCGGTTTGAAGTTTTTTAGCATAATGTGCGTTTTTAGTTTAATATTAATATGTAATAGGTAAAAAAACTCTCTGATGTTGTTTTGGTTTTTTCCATTCGTCGGAACAGTACTGTTCCTACTATCGGAAAAGCGTTCTTCCTGTCATCGGAAGAGTACTGTTCCTACTATCGGAAAAGCACTGTTCCGATCACCGGAAAAAGAATTATTCAATTTCCGGTCTGTCGCTTCCTCCGACTGTCAGTATGTAAGGGAAACGGTTACGACGGGGTTCATTTAATAAAATCTTAGCATTTCCGCTGGTTTGAGTTGCTATTTCCAGATAGTAAGTACCGGCAGCCAAAGGCGGAATGATAAAAGAGAAATAGGATGGATCGTTGCGTAATAGCGAAGCAACCGGAACTTTCGTTTCTGTATCGTTTGTTGTAGAAACGAAATAGAAACCAACATCCTTGCCTTCTTCACCAGCGATTTTCACGCGGTTTCCTTTGCCGTTCAAGCCACCGCCCGGAGTGATCTGGTTGTTTTCACTTCCTGTCGCCACGTCTGTAACGGTTGTTATGACGGGTAATCCTTCGGCTGTGCCGGAAATGATTACGGTGATATTTCCCAGATCTTTTTTCATTTCAACCAAGGGTACGCTACGAAGAACTACATTGTTTTTCGCCGGGTCGAATTTTGCATCCGGACCGATAAACGGACCATCGACACCCAAGGAGTTTGTAACGAAGCCAAATTCAACTGTAGAGGCATTGTAAAGTTCGATTTTTGCTTGTTCTTTCAAATCATTGTAGGCACTCTCTAATTCAGAAGCAGTGAATTTACTGTTTGCAGATGTTAGCTGGCAAAGGTCTTTAATAGTACGTTTTGCTTGGTAAATCACATTGCAAGTGAAATCGTCTTCGCGTTCAGTCAACTCGTTAGGAGTTAATTTTCCTGTAATACTGCGCATTTTGGGTTCTGTAGCTGCCATATTGATATTAGTTTTAATTAGTTCTTGGAGAACTAAGTACTTTTATGGTTTTTATTTGCTTTCGAAGTGGATTGAAGGTCCAAAAATGAAGTTTGATATGAATTTGCATGTACTTATAGAGATGAAGTGTTAATTGGTTTAGTTAAAAAAACCATATTTCAAATAAATATTATTGTTATTTAAAATTAATCCATACTTTTGCGAGATAAAACAACCTTAGTTCTCCAAGGACTAAGGTTGTTTTGTTTTATAATGCAAATTATTCAAAGAGTCTTGTAGGATTGTTTTTTATTGGGTAAAATATTGCGTTGTGTTTATTTATATAAATAATGTTGTGTGCGTTGTGATTTTTTTTATATGTTTGCGGAGTTCTTGATTGAAGAGTTTTAGAATATATATTATGAATCGCTTTAGTTGTAATAGAAAATTCCCTATAGCAGGCTGCATCTAAGAAAATAGGTGGGAAGATGTAGCCTGTTTTAACGCCTCTCAGTATATATCTTTATTTTATATTCTAATACATTTATACTTATGAAATCAATCTTTTTATATTTCATATTAATTGTTTCAGCTTTAGTTGGCTGTACAAAAGAAAGTGATTCTGTGTTGGATCAAGTTGTTAATCAGAATGAGATAAATATCAATCAATTAAAAAAAGTAGCGGCGAGTTCTGGCTGGCATGTATCTCCGAAAGTGGAGGAAGGGGATAGAACAACTCCGTTGACGGAGGTAGAGATAAAGAGTTTCCAAGAAGATTTGCACAAGTACTCTGGCTATCCAAGGAAGGAGGAACGGGAGATTGAAATAGTGTTGGTTGGAAATCAGTATGCATTTTTATTGCCGTTTGCTTCGAAACTTACAACGAAGGCTGCATCTGGTGGATCTACAATAGTGTATGCAACTTATGGATATTGTTCAGCAAATACTTGTAATCAGGTTCCGATAAAAGTTTTTTATGATTTGGATGAAAGGGGTAATATAATTTATGCTTTTGGTGGTACTAGTTCTGAATCTAATATTTGGAGTAAAGAAGGTATAGAATGTGGTTCTTGTAGAAAACTAGTACTATATTCAACTGCATATTATGAATGCAGTTGGAGTAGTGATAGTGTTGCTCTTACGATATGGGCAAACCAAACAACGTATTGGAATTGGACTGGTTCGCTTTCTGGCTTTACTTCAATTAGTCATGAACATTTTATGATAACTGGCTCTGTTAATATAAAAGACGGTTATACTAGGCTTGAGACACAAGAGGTTGGAGATGGATCTTGGCCTCCTATTATTACAACAGGAATATAGTAGAAAAGAAAAAAGTAGTCGATAAAATAGAAAGATTTATCGACTACTTTTTGTTTACCATAATAATAACTATTCTCTGACTATCATCTCTTTCTCGGAGCGTATAAGCCTGCCTTTTTGAGTAATCCCTTCTATGACTACCGAATAAGGACTATCTCCATCTGCCGTATAAAACTCGACAAATGTTTCCCCTCGTCTATTGGTTTGAAAATTGGGATTCCAGTAGATAGTAGTACGCAAATCAGGTGTTTCACTGTTTTTCTGTTGTGGAGTCTCATATTTTGGAGAATAGAAAGTTGCTGGTTTCTGATGACCTAACAGTTGTATCTGCCGGATGTTTTTGGGTATATAATCGTACGATTCTACTCCATCTTTTAATGTAATGGCAATAAAATGTGCTCCGGTCATTGGAAACCAAGCTAGTCCATCCGTTTCGTGCCTGTTGTAATCAATTTGTGCAATGTCTTGTATACGTAAATTTTGTAATGTGAGTAGAGCTAATTCCTGATCGTTAATAGGGAAACCATTTAAAATGATTCTTATTCCTCTAGGTTCCAGGTCCTTGCTCTTATTTCCGGAATATATAATGGCCCTTCCGTTTGCCATACCGGCAATGTCAAAATTAACACCCGGTAATCTAGAGTTTAGGAATGTAGGAAGATCTTGCATCGGCGTGTTTTTCAAATCCTCTTCTCTGATGGTAATGATACTGGGTATCCTTTCATAAGGCGTCTTATATACTTTTTTTCTGGCTGTTACCACAACATCTTCCAAGAATATATTACGCACGCCGTTTTCGTATGTCATTCTTCTGTTTGTCTTGTCCAAAAATTCAACTGATGCCGGAAGGTCGGAATAGATGTTGTTTGCTGTGCATTGGAAAATATAAGAATGGATGGGCCATATTTGATCGGCTTTCGGGAAGGCTACCGTGTCGAGCGACAGCAGCACATTCTTTCCATTTTTAGGGGTAGTTGCCTGTATGTTGTAGACCGTGCTGTCCGGGAATTCGAAAGAATCGAACTTGAACCTGCCGTCTTCTCCGGCGCGAATTTCTTCCAAGACCCTTTCTGTGGGGATATGGATTTGTATTTTGGCATTGGCAATCGCTTTGTTGCCGACCAGGCGTTTAACGGAGCCGGTAATTTGTTGGCCGGTTTCCGGGAGGATAGACGGCCGTTTGTAGTCGGCTGTCAATGCATTTTCTACATTATATTTTCGCCATCCTTGTGTCAGCATCAACAGGTCCAGTTCTTCTTTACGTGCGTTATTATCACCTCGGAAGTACCATCCCGGGTCTTCGATATACCCTTTCAAATCGGAAGAGAGCAGGAGAGAGGTGTATATGGTATAGGAGGAATCAGGCAGGATATCGGCATTGTCGGTAACGGAGAGGGAGAAGTTGCCTTGTACGGGTTTGCCTTCCTCGTCCTGTAATGTGATATCCAGACGTACTTTTTCCCTCTGGGTATATGCTTCCTTATCAGTCTGTATATGGGCTGTGGCCTGTTTTTCGGATTGAACGAATACTTGGCGTTCGCTGATTATTTGACCTTGCGAAGAGAGTAATAACAATTGTATAATACCAGGCGAGAGCGCTTTCTTCTCGATACTGATCCGATGGGTTTGCCGGAAAGGTTGTACTAACAGCGGGAAGCCTCGTTGATGGATGAGCAAAGTCTGTGTTTCGTCAGTGGCGACTCCGTTTGGATAGAGGATGGATATATGGTATTCGTACCCGCTTTCCTGCACATTCAGCGTGCAGGTGTTTGTTTCGGCAACAGGCAGTTCGAACCGTTTTTCAACGCCAGCTTTGGAGAGACACTCTGCATAATACTTTTTGCCGGCTTCCGGTATCCAGTTGAAAGTACCCATGCCGGCGTGGGTTGTTTGAAAAGAACAAACAGTTTTCCCCGTCTCGTCTTTGACGTTACCGGTTATCTCTTCGGAAAAACCGGTCGTATTCAGCGCCTTGAAGGCCATCTTCGATAAGACTCCGGCCAGCAGGTTACCGCCTTCGGGTAGGAAGTCGACCTGATAGTCGTTAGCAGGGAGCGAGACCGGCAGGAATTGCTGGTAGTTTGCTGCTTCCAGTTTGATAGTTCTGTGTTTGCATTCAGCTGGTGACAGTTTGAACTTTACTAGTTTGTCTTTCGTCCAGTATTTTATTTTGTCTTTTTCGTCGTACAGGTTAATTGTTTCCAGAGGGATAGTTTCCTGGGTCGCGTTGTCGGTTAATTTGATTGTACCTTTGATCTGCTTTTGCCCCGGCTCTCCTTCGAAAGAAATTTCGGTGGAGAGTGATTTGCTGAGAGGCGACACGATGTGTATAGGTTTATGAAAGAAGAACTCCTCTCCGGCATTTTCCATGTAACGGGTATAGGCTCTTACTGTATACTGCCCGGCCGGTATTTCATCGTCTATCGGCAAGTAACCGTAGAATTGAGCGTTTTTATCCTGTTTGATCTTTACTCTACGGACATTTTTTCCGAAAGGATCGAGCAGTTCCGAATAGATATATCGGCTGGCTGTTTCTTGTTTGTTGTCGAGCGCATTAACCAGATAGGCTTTGAACCAGATGGTATCGCCTCCGGCGTATACTGATCTGTCGGTATGCAAATGTATCTTTTCATTGGGGAACAGGCAGGTTTGTTGCCATATCCTGTTGCTGATCGTGTCGGGATGATTGTTTTGAGCAACAGACTGTGTTACAATGAAGAATGCTGTTATTATGGAAAATGTACTTTTGATCATGGTCGTAAGTTTGGCTGTAAATGTATACAATTATTATCAGTAAAATGTTTCTGCCAATGAATATCTTGCAGTTTCTTGCCGGTAAGGTTTGGGAGGATATGTAAAATACGATGATTACCTGGAAGTACGAGCCGGTATCTTTAATGTGAACCGGCTGCCCTTGCCCTCTTCAGAGGAGATCAGGATATCCCCGTCCAGGCGTTCGGCAATTGTTTTGCAGATAGCAAGGCCCAACCCTGTTCCTTGGGCAAATTCATCCTGTTTGTAGAAGCGTTCGAATACTTTTTCGAGGGCCTCTTTGGCGATTCCGATACCGGTATCTTCTACATAAATATAAACATATCCCTCTTTTTCTTTGTATTCATATCCCAGTTTGATATATCCTTTCCTGGTGAACTTGACTGCATTGTTGATAAAGTTCGTGATCACCTGGGTAAACCTGAAACGGTCGACGTGGACGTCGATATTCAACGGAGGCATATCCTTGATAAACTGAATATGGGGAGGTATGAGCAGGTGATGGGTCTGGTAGACTTCATCGACCAGCTCGCTTAACCTGCATGTCTCAAAGCTGAATGTCATCCGGCCGGATTCAATGCGCGACAATTCCAGGATATCATTGATCAGTTTCAATAGCAGGTTGCAGTTTTTATTGATCGTATCTTTAAACAACTCTTTTTCCTCTGCGGTGATGTCGTCGTCTTCTTGCAACAGATTCGAAAAGCCAACGATGGCGTTCAAAGGAGTCCGTATCTCATGACTCATATTAGCCAGGAAAGCAGATTTCATTTTATTGGCTTCTTCCGCTTTTTCCTGTAGCACCTTCAGTCTTTCTTCTTTTTCTTTAAATGCCTGGATATTCAGACATAAGCCTATAACTGTCTGTTCCGGATCCGTTTTGTCTTCTCCCTGGTTGTAACGAAGTTCCCACCAGCAATAACCTTTCCCGTTGAAATTGAAACGGCATTGTATCGTCGTTTCTTCCCAGATTCCGGAATAGATATCCTGAATATGGCTGCGCAGGTGTCCCTGGTCATCGGGATGCGTGATAGACAACAGTTCGGCAAGAGATATTTTCCGGGGAGCCATTTGATTTGCCGTAAAGAAGTCATTTTCAAAAATGAATAATTCGTTTTCCAACTTCCAGGCATATGTATTTCCGCCCTCCAGCGCCAGTCTCAGGAACCGTTTCTCTTTGAACAGATTGATTTGTATCTGTTTCTTACGTTTGAACTCCCTTCTATACATCAGGGTCAATTGTGAGATGACGTATATGATCAGTAACAGGAATAGAGCACATGTGATGATCATTGCCTTATGATAACGCTCGTAGAACGGGAGGTTATAGATAACGCTGTCCTCCGGCAAATCATTTCTACTGAGATTAAAACGTACCATTTCATTCCAGTCGAAAGCATATATTTTCGGGCTTTCAGTGATGGTATAATCTGTTGTCAGGGCACCATTCAGAATCTCGGCCGTTCTTTCAGCTACAATGTCCGTTTGTATATCAAGGGTGGTAAAATATCCACCGGTAATACCTTTATCATCGTTAAACCCATTATTGATAACTGTGAAATTGGGAACATTGGCCAGGCGGCCTATAGTTAGTACATCAAAATCGAGGATGATTTGCAAACATGCTGTGTATGGTTTGTTCTGGAAAATCGAGAGCAAGCCTTTGGCGGAAAGGTATGCTGTTTCAGTAGTGTATAAAACTGATTTATCGGGTTCACCCGGTAGAAGATCTTCGGGGTATTCATTTCTTTTTTGGTGATACAGACCGATCCGCAATGCTCTGCCTGTCCCTTTTACCTCTTCCTGAATGGTTCTGAACGATTCCCGGCTCATGAAACGGGCATTTTTGAAGAACAGTATCTTGGAAGGGCCATATAATTTTTCTATAAGTTCAATCGTTTTCAGGTAATTAGGCTTGTCCCAAAATCCGGTGAAGTTCGGATACTGTTCCAGTAAATCCCAGTTCGGGAAGTTTACTCCTGAAAAAATGACCCGCTTGGTTTTCCCCAGCGGATGGTTGCATGCCATCAATGTGTAAGTGGCCTGATCGTCGTTTGACAGGATAATATCGGGATCCCAACTCTGGATCGAGTCTAAATAATGGAACATCCGCTCATTCTCTTCCTTTTCATTATAACGCTCGCAATCCAGATAGAATGTTTTGATATTTGTTTGAATATTCTTTTTCTCCAGTTTCCCGGCAATCATGTCGCCGAATTGGGAGTAAGTGATAAGATCCTCCGTATAGGACTGGAGAATAAGTACTTTATATGGAGTATTGCTGGTAGCAGCCTCCATATTTCTTCCTGTTCCCAAAGAAATCAGAAGAAATAATAGCAATATGTGCCCAAAGCGTTCCAAAGAATTGTATCCTGTTATTACCCTTGTAGTTATTTTCCTATTACAACAAACAGTGTTATATCCGACAATTACCAGAGATAACACTGTTTATATTAATACTATGTTATGAGGGAACAAAGATAATTAAAAGACTAGCAAAATCAACGGTTATCGATTCTTTATTGTTTTTTGTGGATAATCCGGGTATAATAAATACTTTTTTCGCATTTGTTTATACTTGTCCAGTTCCGGTTGCCAGCTTTCACGTATTTCCTCCTCTGTCAGTCCTCTGACAATCTGGTAACGGAGTTCTTTGGTGCCGGCCAGCAGGTCGAACCATTGCGGACGGGAGAAAAAGAAAGCCTGTTCGTTTCCCGCCTTATTATAGAAATCCAGGAAAAAGCGCAGTGTTAATCCTCCCTCGAAAGGATATTCCCGGAGGTCGATACCGTAGCATTCCTTGTCTTTTTGCAAAGGATTCGTATCGAAACCCGGTAATGAAACGGGAGTGAATGCGAAATCGCCGTATTTCCGGTCCGGGTATCCGATCACCTGGAACGGATAGTAAGTACCGCGTCCGACACTGACGTTGGTTGCCTCGAAGAAGCATAACGACGGATATAGGCGGATCGACTGGTCGTTTGGCAGGTTAGGCGAAGGCTTGACCGGCAACCAGTACGGATCGCCATGTTTCCAGTTTTCCATTTTAACGATATGCAGTTTGCAACTGTCCGGAGAGCTTTTCAGCCAGCCTTCACTGTTGATCATCCAGGCCAGTTCGCCAACCGTCAGGCCGTGCAATAATGGGATCGGATCGACACCGACAAACGATTCAAAACCTTTCTGACGGATCGGGCCGTCCACAAAATCATTGGGATTCGGACGGTCGAGTACGATAAACTCGACACCGTTTTCCGCACATGCTTCCATTACATAATGCATGGTACTTATATACGTATAGAAACGGGCTCCCACATCCTGAATGTCGAATACGATAACGTCCAGTCCGTTTAGCTGTTCGGCTGTCGGCTTTTTGTTTTTACCGTAAATGGATACGATGGGAATGCCGGTTTTCAGGTCACGGCTGTCTTTTACTTCTTCCCCGGCATCGGCTGTTCCCCGGAAACCATGTTCGGGTGCAAAAACCTTTTTCACTTGAATGCCTTTTTCAACCAGGGCATCCAGTAAATGTTTCTGTTGTTTTTCCAGAATAGAAGTCTGGTTGATAACCAGTCCCACTTGTTTGTCTTTCAGCAAGCGGGTAATCACATCCATACGCTCGGCACCTAAAACCAAAGGTCCTTGAGTTGTTGCGGCTTGTAATACGGGCATGAGCAATATGCCGATAAACCAAAGTGTAAGCCTGAAAACTGTTTTCATAATCCGTTTCCTACTGTTTATTGCTTGCAAAAGTAGCAAATGTTCGTCTCTTTAAAGCTATGAATGGATTAAATGTGTTTCTATTTAACATGTTTGCCTTGAACCATCATACTTGATTTCGTGTTGAATTAATATAAACAAAAAGAATAATGATATGACAACAAAACTTCCAAAAATCAAAGAAAAAGCGAAAACCGAAGCGTTAGTGTTAGATCACAAAGAAGATCGGTATCCGGTGCAGCAGGTAGCAACAGGCGGTAAAGTGACAAAGAAAGAGGTGAAAGAAGCCGTTAAGGAAATCAATCCCGACCTGAATAGCCTCGGCAGCAGGGGATAGTATTTTATCGGCCGGATAATGGATAGCCAATATAAAATATCTGTATCTTCGCAACCGGATTAACTTAAAACAAGGTATGGATAAAATGAATCCTATTGATATTATCTCAAAATATTATCCGGCAGAATCGGATGCTTATCATATATTGGTTACCCATAGCCGGAGTGTCGCCGACAAAGCATTGAGTCTGGCCCGGATGCATCCGGAAATGAATCTGGACATTCCGTTCATTGAAGAAGCCGCCATGCTGCATGATATAGGTATTTTCCTGTGTAATGCTCCGGAGATCGGCTGTTTTGGAGATGCCGAATACATCTGTCACGGCTATCTGGGAGCCGACCTGATGCGTAAAGAAGGCTTTCCCCGCCACGCATTGGTTTGTGAACGGCATACCGGAACCGGTATAACCCGTGAAATGATAGAGGAACGGCATCTTCCGCTTCCTTCACGTGTAATGGTGCCGGTTTCACTGGAAGAACAGCTGATCTGTTTTGCCGATAAGTTTTACAGCAAGACAAAACTGGATAAGGAAAAGTCCGTTGAGAAGGTAAAACAGGGCCTTTCAAAGTACGGAGAAGATACTGTAATACGTTTTGATAACTGGTGTAAACTCTTTTTAGGGGAATAAAAGCTATAGGGCTCATTAATTTATTATACATTTGCACGCTGTAACGATTCAGTTGACAGTTGACAGTTGACAGTTGACAGTTGGCGATTGGCAATTAGGATAATCTTAATTTTCAATTTTCAATTTTCAATCTTCAATTATCAGTTGTCAACTGTCAACTGTCAACTTAATTAATGAGACACAGAGGCTTATTTATCCTTTTATATTTTCTCGCAGGGGCTTTGATGATGTATTCGCAGGAGCTGGTTGCCCCGCGTGATACCGTATTGCCAGTCAATGGGGATACGATAGCGCTGGCAGCCACTGATAGTACAGTCCTTGTATCCGACTCTACCAAGAACAATAAGGTCGGTCTCGATGCACCGGTTGTTTACCAGGCGAAAGACTCTATGGTAATGACTGCCGGCAACTGGGCGTATCTCTATGGCGAAAGTGATGTAAAATATCAACAGATCGGATTACAGGCTGAAAATATAGAGATGAGCCTGGACAGCAGCCTGGTGTTTGCCAAGTTCGGTCTCGACTCTATCGGTGAAGAGTTCGGTTACCCGTTGTTTAAGGATGGTGATCAGGAGTACGAATCGAAAACGATGCGTTATAACTTCAATACCAAGAAAGGGTATATTACCGATGTGATCACCCAACAGGGAGAGGGATTCGTAACTGCCGGCCGTACAAAGAAAATGGACGACGATGTCCTGAATATGGTGGGCGGTAAATATACCACCTGCGACGAGCATGATCACCCTCACTTTTATATCCAGATGACCAAGGCGAAGGTCCGTCCTAAAAAGAATATCGTGACCGGTCCGGTCTATATGGTGATCGAGGATGTACCGTTATATCCTATCGGTCTGCCTTTCTGCTTCTTCCCGTTTTCCAGTACTTATTCTTCCGGTGTGATCATGCCGACCTATACTGATGACTCTCAGAGGGGATTTGGTCTGCGCGACGGAGGATATTACTTTGCACTGAGCGATTATGTCGATCTGGCGGTGACCGGTGAGATCTATACGAAAGGTTCCTGGGGGCTTCAGGCACAGTCTTCCTATAAAAAGAGATATCTTTTTTCGGGTAATTTCAATGCGGCTTACCAGGTCAGCAAGTATGGTGATAAGGGGCTCGACGACTATAGTCTGTCGAAAGACTTCCGGTTGAACTGGACGCATAGCCAGGACCCGAAAGCGAATCCGTACCGGACTTTTTCTGCCAGCGTCAATTTTGCGACTTCCAGTTTCGACCGTAACAGCGCGATGGGTATTTATAACCCGAATACGACAAACAATACAAAAGGTTCCAGTATCAATATCACGCAGCGTTTCCCGAACAATCCGTTGACGCTTTCGGCAACCATGAACGTGAACCAGAATTCCAAAGATTCCATGATTTCCGTGACATTGCCTGACCTGACTATTACGCTGAGCCGTATATTCCCGTTCAAGCGTAAGAATCCGGTGGGAAAGGAACGGTGGTATGAAAAGATCTCCATGAGTTATTCGGGATATTTCAAGAATAGCATCACAACGAAGGAAAATCAGTTGTTTAAGTCGAATATCATAAAGGACTGGAAGAACTCGATGGATCATAGCATTCCGGTCAGTGCCACATTTACAGCATTCAAGTATATCAATATATCTCCGTCTTTCAATTACAAGGAAAGCTGGTATACCAGTAAGATCACCAAGCAGTTCGATCCGCACCTGAATACTTTGGTAAACCGTGATACTACTTACGGATTCTATCGTATTTATAACTACAGTGCGTCGTTATCAGCTTCGACTACGTTGTATGGTTTTTACAAGCCGCTTCCTTTCCTGGGAGATAAAGTGGAGATGATCCGCCATCGTTTCGAGCCTTCTGTCAGCATTAGTGCCGCGCCTGACTTTGGCGGTAGCATCTTTGGTTTCTATGATCATTATCAGTATATAGATGCGAATGGCGATCCTATCGATTATGTTTATTCTCCTTTTTCCCACAATGGTTCTATCCCAAGCGGAAAACAGGGAAGTTTGAACTTCTCTCTGGATAATAACCTGGAAATGAAAATTAAGTCGGATAAAGATACTACCGGCTTTAAAAAGATCAGCCTGATCGATAAGTTATCCTTGGGGATGAGTTATAATATGGCGGCGGACTCTTTCAAATGGAGTGACCTCTCTGTCGGATTGCGTCTGAAGTTCTCAAAGAGTTATACATTGAATCTGAACGGACAATTCGATACTTATACCTATGGTGCGGATAAAAACGGGAAGCCGATAAGATTGGATATCCCCCGTTGGAAAGCCGGCAAAGGTATCGGACGTCTGCGTTCAACAGGAACCAGCTTCTCCTATACTTTCAACAACGATACGTTCAAGAAGTGGTTCGGAGGTAAAACGGATAGTAATATCCCGGAAGAGAATGCAGGAGACGGCGAATTGGAAAATCTGACAGCCGAGAATGCGGATGGTGAGAATGCGGATGCGGAAGGAACTCAGGAAGGCGGCCGTTTGCGTGGCAAGAAGAAAGATACCGGAGAATATGATTCAGATGGTTATTTGATCTCGAAAATCCCCTGGAGCCTTTCTTTCAATTACAGTATGCAGTTGCGTTATGGCGATTTCGATCCGAATAAGCTGGAATATAAATATAAGCTGACACATGCACTGAGCTTTAACGGAAATATCCAGCCGACAAAGAACTGGAGTTTTAACTTCAATGCCACTTACGATGTCGAGAACAAAAAGATTTCGTTTATGACCTGTAATATAACCCGTAACCTGCACTGTTTCCAGATGTCGGCAAGTATCGTTCCGGTGGGAGGATATAAGTCGTACACATTCTCTGTAGCAGTAAGTTCTTCCCTGCTGAAAGACTTGAAGTATAACCAGAGCAGCAGCGTTCGTTCAGGTCAGGACTGGTATTGATCTCATAGGAAAGAAAAGACATAAAGAAAGGGCGATGAATTTATTTTCACCGCCCTTTCTTTATCCTGGTATCTTACCATTCTATAGGAGTCTGCCCTGTGGCTATCAAATAATCGTTTGTCTTACTGAAATGCTTGTTCCCGAAGAATCCGCGGTAGGCGGAGAGGGGGGAAGGATGCGCTGATTTGAGTATCATATTACGCGAAGCATCGATAAAAGCACCTTTGCGCTGTGCATATGAACCCCACAGGATATAAACAATGTGGCTGCGCTCTTCTGCCAGTTTGTGGATAACCGCATCCGTAAATGCCTCCCATCCCCGGTTCTGGTGTGAACCGGCCTGATGTGCACGGACCGTCAGTGTTGCATTCAACAATAAAACACCCTGGTCTGCCCAACGCAGCAGATTACCGCTTTTAGGCATAGGCGTACCCAGGTCGCTTTCTATCTCTTTAAAGATATTGATCAGGGATGGAGGATAAGGAGTCCCGTCCTGAACAGAGAAACAAAGCCCGTGAGCCTGTCCCGGTTCGTGGTAAGGATCTTGTCCCAGTATGACTACTTTTACTTTATCAAAAGGACAATGCTCGAAAGCATTAAAGATGTATGGTCCCGGAGGATAGACTGCTCCGTGACTGTATTCCTGTTTTACGAAGTTGATTAACTCTTTGAAATAATCTTTTTCAAATTCGGGGGCTAACCGTTCTTTCCAGCTTTGTTCGATCTTTACGTCCATAATTGAAAGTTAAATTAATAGCATTCCGGCAGCACGGGCTTCCTGACGCATTTCTTCCGGCCAGATGCTTGCCTGGATTTCTCCGATATGAGCTTTGCGCAGATAAAACATACACAAACGGCTTTGTCCGATACCGCCGCCGATGCTTTGGGGCAGTTCGCCGCTCAAGAGGCGTTTGTGGAAGTATAGTTCTTTCTTTTCTTCCGCATTACAAGCCTTTAGCTGGCGTAGCAGTGCTTCTTTATCCACACGGATACCCATAGAGGATAGTTCCATCGAGCGGTTCAGTACGTCGTCCCAGACAAGCAGGTCGCCGTTTAGTCCGACCTGTCCGTTTTCAGCGACAGTCGACCAGTCGTCGTAGTCCGGAGCACGTCCGTCATGTTTCTGTCCATTGCTCAGTTGGCATCCGATGCCGATGATGAATACGGCTCCGTATTCCTTGGCAATAGCGTCTTCCCGTTCTTTCGGTGTAAAGGTAGGATATTTTTGTAATAAATCCTCGGAATGTATGAAATGAATCTGCTGGGGGAGAGACGGCCTTATCTGCGGGAACATTTCGTAGACCAGATATTCCGTACGTACCATAGCGGCGTAGATACGGCGCACAATCTCTTTCAGAAATTCAATATTGCGTTCTTTTGGGCTCATAACACGTTCCCAGTCCCACTGGTCAACGTATAAAGAATGCAGGTTCCCCAGTTCTTCATCCGAACGGATAGCATTCATATCGGTATAAATACCATAACCCTCTTCTATATTATAATCTGCTAAAGTGAGGCGTTTCCACTTAGCCAGCGAATGGACAATCTCAGCTTTTGAATCGTCCAGGTCCTTGATAGGAAAAGTAACAGCCCGTTCGGTTCCGTTCAGGTCATCGTTGATTCCCATACCTTTCAGAACAAACAAAGGAGCCGTGACACGACGCAGGCGTAATTCGGAAGATAAGTTTTGCTGGAAAAAGTCTTTGATTTTTTTGATACCCATTTCTGTTTGAGACAGGTTAAGCAAAGCCTTATATCCCGCAGGTTTAATTAGATAGCTCATATACTTGTTGTGCTTTGTGTTTGTTAAATATGCGTGGCAAAGATAATGATTAATGGCAAAATAGCAATATAGCAGCCCTTTTTATTTGCAAAATGGCAGTATATCCACTAAAGAAAGTTGCAAAATATCAGAAGTTATGTTTTTCGGCAGAAAAAAGAAAGAATGTGAAAACTCATCCTCAATACATTTGCTTTCCTCCGATATTATATTTACTTTTGCCCCGTCTTTGGCCTGGTAGCTTAGTGAATAGAGCGTCAGATTCCGGTTCTGAAGGTCGAGGGTTTGAATCCCTCCCGGGTCACAACGAAAAAGCGATGTCGTATGATGTCGCTTTTTTTGTTTAAATACTTCTCGTTTACTTTCTCTTTGAAAATAATATAATTGACAAAATGAAGTGATATTGGTCTGTTGCAGAGTAAAATGGTTTTATTTGGCCGTTTTTTATGACGAGCGTATTGCTTTGGATCGGTGTTGTAGAAGAGTGTTGAATACATAATTTAACAATGGTGTTGAGGCATGCGCGTTTTTCTGTTTGTTTTAAATAATTTGGGGGTTCGTTTAAAACGAGTTTTTTTTCATTTTAAATGAGATGAGGATTTATTTAAAGTAAGATTTCTGTTAATAAGTGTTGATTTTGGCTTTTTCAGAAGCTGTTTTGTGTGGAAAAAGTATGTTGAACAACATTTTTATTTTCTGTAGCAGGGTAAACAGGTGCAGGTTTTGAATTGGCATATTTGTGATGTTTTCGATTGATGCGGGTCCGATTGTTCTATATTCTTGCTTGTATGTTTTATAATGATGTTTTATGCTGTTTAAGTGTGTTCAACTGTTATTCATTAAGTCGCCGAGAAGTGCGTGAATTATAACGGGTATTGGGTTGGGATCGTACATCTCTTTCTGGGGTGGGGTGAGTTGACAATTTGATATTTAGTTTTACTTTCGTTTGGGGTGTTAATCAGGATTGAATGAACTTTTCATTTTTTCTTTTGTTTTATATATAAGTTATTAATTAAGATAAAACAAAATACTATGTTGGCGATATACAGATTTTTGTTTCCGTCGAAGCCTGACGGAATTACTATTTCCTTGTTATTATTGGCGTTGCGCATCCTCTTCGGTGGCTTATTATTGAGTCATGGTATCCAGAAATGGAATAATTATGCGGAGATGTCTGCTGTTTTTCCTGATCCGCTGGGGGTGGGGAGTAATGTGTCGTTGGGGCTTGCTATCTTTGGTGAACTAGCCTGCTCGATCGGATTTATTTTTGGCGCATTATATCGTCTGGCAATGATACCGATGATATTTACTATGTGTATGGCTTTTTTTGTTATCCACGGGAGTGATCCTTTTGCGGTGAAAGAGCTGGCCTTTGTTTATCTGGTGGTATTTATACTGATGTATATAACCGGACCGGGTAAATTCTCGATAGACCGGTTCATCTCTGTGCCGCTGTCGAAGAAGAGAAGGTAAAAATCAGGTGTCGCAGAGTAGGGTTACGATCCCTTGTTTTGCCGGATAGGTGCTATTAATAGACTACATTCTTTTGTGTCTATGTTTATTTGGATTATGGTATTCTGTGTGATCCATCCTTCAAGGAGTCGATCACACGGATAAGTTTTACTGCAATAATCGATATAATGAATAAGCTCCATTGTATCGTCGAGGAAAAGAAATGCCCCTTTGCATATTTTGTTGGAATCGAATAAGCAAGTCAGTGTCGAAGACTCGAACCGGATTTCCAAGCTGGTTTCTTTCTGGGCATTAAATATGTAATGGTTTTCATTCTGCTCTCTGTTAAGAAAGATCGTTTTTACAAAACTAAGGGGTTTGTTGATTGCGAGGCATCCCAGGGTTATTTGCTCTGCATAATTCCTATTGTTTTTTTGAGTCATTTTATTGTCTGTTTAATGAATGATAGGCAAAGGAATAAAATGTAGACGGTATGATTCATCAGGTAAGCTGATTTCTTATTAAATGTGGTAGTAATATTATTCGGAGTCTTATCGGCTGATATTATTCTATTAAATAAAATATTATCAGGATTAATACTTACTTTTGCATTAGGTAAATCATATACAATAATTAATATGGAGGCAACAGTAAAGAAAAGTAATCATGGAGCGAATGTTCGTCGTTGGAGGGAATGGCGAAATGTTAATCAGGATGTGCTTGCAGAACAGATAGGTGTTTCACAGGCTACTTTGTCCGGTTATGAGAAAAGGGATAAATTGGAAATAGAAATACTGGAAAAGATTGCTAAAGCTTTAAATATTCCTGTTGAGGCCATTACCGAATTAGGGAATGATGCTTCTATTAATATTGTAAATGCTTATGATAATTCAGGTTCGATCAACTATTCTCCAACCTTTAATCCATTAGATAAAATAGTGGAACTGTATGATAAACTTCTGGAAGCAGAAAAAGAAAAGGTTGCTATGTTGCAGGAGGTTTTAAGGGATAAGAGATGATTTATATAGGTATTATAGATTAGGGACATTATATTTAAACTGCTCAGTTATTATCAGAATTGAACTAGTTAAGTGTTGTTGCTTGTCCTGAAAGGACTAACTGTGAATAGCCCCCGGTGAAGCCGGGGGATTGGGAATGGCATCCAGCCGATGAGCCCTGAAAGGGTTCATCACAACGTATTATTCGCCCCCTTCTGGGACGCACCATCCGGCATATATCGGGATCCCCCGGCTTCACCGGGGGCTATTCACAATTGAACCCTTCGGGTCCACAATGTCGCTAAATAGCTCACATTTCTAGATTTGAATGTATTAGTGTCTGATAAGCCTATAAGTTATTGAAGTATTGTTGGGTAGGTAAAAAACACATGAATCTTTGTTGTCATCGAGAAATTTTGGGTAGTATTCTTGGATCAATTAAGCAGATGCGTCTATAGCTGAATTATATAGAATAAAAAAAGACTTACAATTACTTGCAAGTCTTTTTTTAGTGGGCGTTGACGGATTCGAACCGCCGACCCTCTGCTTGTAAGGCAGATGCTCTGAACCAGCTGAGCTAAACGCCCGAATTGAAATCAAATTGGTATAAATGAGTGGGCGTTGACGGATTCGAACCGCCGACCCTCTGCTTGTAAGGCAGATGCTCTGAACCAGCTGAGCTAAACGCCCAAGTTGAAATCAATTGGTATGAAAGGTGGGCGTTGACGGATTCGAACCGCCGACCCTCTGCTTGTAAGGCAGATGCTCTGAACCAGCTGAGCTAAACGCCCTTTCATTACATCAGTAAATTTTGTATGCCTTATCTCTCTAAAGCGCTGCAAAGATACGGCTTTTTTTATTACCTCCAAACATTTCAGCAAAAAAGTCGAAAAAAAATTCATTACTACCATTTAATCTGAAGAAATGTAGTAACTTTGCATCTCTATATTATTAATGTATATAAGTATTCGATATCGTTGGTATATCGCCCGGACACTCAGGGATATAGGTGTATAAACTAAATGAATATGGTATTTTCAACACTAACTGCCATATCGCCCGTAGATGGTCGATATAGAAATAAAGCCGAAAACCTGGCGGCTTACTTCTCAGAATATGCACTTATCAAGTATAGAGTGCAAGTCGAAATAGAGTATTTTATTACTCTGGCTGAGTATCTTCCACAGCTGAATAATCTGGCTACAGTGGAAAACAAAGAAGCGTTGCGTAAAATTTACAAGGAATTTAGTCTGGAGGACGCAACCCGTATTAAGGAGATCGAGAGCGTAACCAACCATGATGTAAAGGCCGTTGAATATTTTATCAAAGAAAAATTCGATCTGCTGGCTTTGCAGGATTACAAGGAGTTTATCCATTTCGGATTGACCTCGCAGGATATTAATAATACTTCGGTTCCATTGTCTATAAAAGATGCTTTGAACGAAGTTTATTATCCGGGCATCCAGGAAGTGATCGACATGCTGAAAAAGTATGCGGGAGAATGGAGTAATGTTTCTATGCTGGCTAAAACACACGGGCAGCCTGCTTCTCCGACCCGTCTGGGTAAAGAGATCATGGTGTTTGTGTATCGCCTGGAACAGCAGGTCGCTTTATTAAAGGCTATTCCCGTATCTGCCAAGTTCGGTGGTGCGACAGGTAATTTTAATGCACACCATGTGGCTTATCCGCAGTATGACTGGAGGGCTTTCGGAAACAAGTTTGTGAATGAAGTGCTGGGCCTGAGCCGTGAGGAATGGACTACACAGATTTCCAATTATGATAATCTGGCAGCCATTTTCGATGGTTTGAAACGCGTTAATACAATTTTGATAGACCTGAACCGTGACTTCTGGCAGTATATCTCTATGGAGTATTTCAAGCAGAAGATCAAAGCGGGCGAAGTCGGTTCGTCGGCAATGCCTCATAAGGTGAACCCGATCGACTTTGAAAATGCAGAAGGTAACCTGGGTATGGCTAATGCAATTCTGGAACACCTGGCTACAAAGTTGCCGATCTCCCGTCTACAGCGGGATTTGACAGACTCTACCGTGTTGCGTAATGTCGGTGTACCTTTGGCACACATCGAAATCGCATTCAAGAGCTTAACAAAAGGGCTGGGTAAATTGTTATTGAATGAGAACGCCCTGTACCGGGATCTGGACAATTGCTGGGCTGTCGTTGCCGAGGGCATCCAGACGATCTTGCGTCGTGAAGGTTATCCGAAGCCCTATGAAGCTTTGAAAGCCTTAACCCGGACAAATGAGGGAATCACTGAAAAGTCAATCAGTGATTTTATCGAAACGTTGCAGGTTAGTGATGCAGTGAAAGCTGAATTAAAGGCGATTACGCCGCATAATTATACAGGTATTTAGTGTGAAAATAAACGTAACCGTGAGGTTACCAATTAGTTAATTATTTATTAATTTACAACAATGAGCACAGAAGAAAGAGAAGAATCTCAACCGCGTCCTAGAAAGGTGATACCAAGTATCAGACGGGAAAACACAGATCAGGAAGGTGAAAGAAGACCTTACAATCAAGGTTACAACAGACCTGAGGGAAACAACTATGAACGGAGACCATATGACCGTCCAAGCCGGGATGACCGCGGCGGTTATAATTCTTACGGGGATAACCGCTCTTCTTACGGAGATCGTCCGAGCCGTCCTCGTACGTATGACAACCGCGAAGGTGGTGGTTATAACAGCAGACCATCTTATAACAACCGTGACAACAACCGTGGCGGCTATGGAAATAATCGCGAAGGCGGTTACGGCAACAATCGTGAAGGTGGTTACAACTCAAATCGCGAAGGTGGCTACAACAGCCGTCCTTCTTATGGCAACAATCGCCCCTCTTACGGCAACAATGACCGTTCGTATGGTGGTGGCGGTTCCTACAACCGTCCTTCTCGTCCTAACTATGACGAAAGACCAAGCAGACCTTATACTCCTTCGCAGGAAGGTGATGCTGCTGGTGACGGCATGAAGAAAAGAAGACCGAGAGTGGGTGATACTCGTGTCAACTCTTATGACTCTCGCGACAATCGCGGTGGCGGCGGCAGACCTTCGTACGGTAATAATAACCGTGGCGGTGGTTATGGCAACAACAGCGGATACGGCAACAGACGTCCGGGGGGTGGCCAGCAACGCCGTACAAACGATTACAACCCGAATGCCAAGTACAACTTCCAGAAACAGTTGAAGTATAAAGAAGTACTGGCTGATCCTAACGAACCGATCCGTCTGAACAAGTTCTTGTCGAATGCAGGTGTTTGTTCACGTCGTGAAGCTGACGAATTTATCACAGCCGGTGCTGTGAAAGTAAATGATGTAGTGGTTACTGAACTGGGTACGAAGATTACCCGCCAGGATAAGGTAGAATTCAACGACAAACCGGTACAGATCGAAAGCAAGGTCTATATCGTGTTGAATAAGCCGAAAAACTGTGTAACTACTTCCGACGATCCTCAGGAACGTCTTACCGTTATGGATCTGGTGAAGAATGCTTGCCAGGAACGTATTTATCCGGTAGGCCGCCTCGACCGTAACACAACCGGTGTATTGCTTCTTACTAATGATGGCGACCTGGCTTCCAAGCTGACTCACCCGTCATTCAAGAAGAAGAAGATCTACCACGTATGGTTGGATAAGAATGTCTCTATCGAAGACATGGAAAAGATTGCTAACGGACTGGAGCTGGAAGACGGCGAAATCCATGCAGATGCAATCAGCTATGCAAGCGAAGACGACAAGAGCCAGGTGGGTATCGAAATCCACTCGGGACGTAACCGTATCGTTCGCCGTATCTTCGAATCACTGGGATATCATGTGACGAAACTGGATCGTGTATATTTTGCCGGACTTACAAAAAGAAACCTGGGAAGAGGAAAATGGCGTTATCTGAACGAACGTGAAGTGAACGCGCTCCGAATGGGTGCTTTTGAATAATACAAAGATTAGCCGGTAGACAATACCGGCTATCTTGTTTTGATTATCTAAGAATAAACATATAAACATGGAAACAATTACTAGAACAAAAATTGTAGATGTACTGAAAAGCGAAGCTTACGGTACAACCGTTAACGTGAAGGGATGGGTTCGTACCCGTCGTGGTAGTAAACAGGTTAGCTTTATCGCGCTGAATGACGGTTCTACAATCAATAATGTTCAGATCGTTGTGGATGTGGAAAAATTGGGTGAAGAATACCTTAAACCGATTACGACCGGTGCTTGTATCAGTGTGAACGGTGAATTGGTTAAATCTCAGGGACAAGGTCAGAATGTAGAGATCCAGGCTACCGAAATTCAGATTTACGGCACAGCCGATCCTGCTACTTATCCGTTGCAGAAGAAAGGTCACTCGCTTGAATTTCTTCGTGAAATAGCTCATTTGCGTCCGCGTACCAATACGTTTGGTGCCGTGTTCCGCATCCGTCATAACATGGCGATCGCTATCCACAAGTTCTTTCATGAGAGAGGTTTCTTCTATTTCCATACACCGATCATTACAGCTTCAGACTGTGAAGGGGCCGGACAGATGTTCCAGGTGACGACAATGAATCTGTATGACCTGAAAAAGGATGAAAACGGCTCTATCATTTATGAAGACGATTTCTTTGGAAAGCAGGCTAGCCTGACTGTTTCAGGCCAGTTGGAAGGTGAATTGGCTGCCATGTCTTTGGGAGCTATTTATACGTTCGGACCGACATTCCGTGCCGAAAACTCCAATACACCGCGCCACCTGGCCGAGTTCTGGATGATCGAACCGGAAGTTGCTTTCAATGAGATTGCTGAAAATATGCAGTTGGCGGAAGACTTTATCAAATATTGTATACAGTGGGCTCTGGATAACTGTATGGATGATATCCAGTTCCTGAACAATATGTTTGATAAAGAGTTGATCGAACGTCTGCAATTTGTCTTGAAACATGACTTTATCCGCCTGTCTTATACGGAAGGTGTTAAGATTCTGGAAGAAGCCGTAGCCAAAGGACATACCTTCGAATTCCCGATATACTGGGGGGCTGACCTGGCTTCTGAACACGAACGTTACCTGGTGGAAGAACATTTCAAATGTCCGGTTATCCTGACCGATTATCCGAAAGAGATCAAATCTTTCTATATGAAGCAGAATGATGACGGAAAGACTGTTCGTGCCATGGACGTATTGTTCCCGAAGATTGGAGAAATCATCGGCGGGTCACAGCGTGAGGAAGATTACGAAAAGCTGGCAAGACGTGCATCTGAAATGGGAGTACCCGAAAAAGATATCTGGTGGTATATGGATACCCGTCGTTTCGGTACGGCGCCTCATTCTGGCTTCGGTTTAGGTTTCGAACGTTTGTTGCTGTTTGTTACAGGTATGACAAATATCCGTGACGTGATTCCTTTCCCGAGAACTCCGAACAATGCGGAATTCTAATAAGGGACTTTCGAAAGTAAAAGATATAACTTTCATACATAAAATAAGGGACTTTTGATTTCAAAAGTCCCTTATTTTTTTATTCGTCATCCAGGTCGATCGGTATCTGTCTTTTAAATGCTTCTTTGAAAGATATCAGCGATTCTGTCCGTGCCAGTCCTAATGGCTGGAGTTTGTTATGGATGATATTCAGCAGATGCTGGTTGTTCTTCGCATATATTTTGATGAACAGATCGTATTGTCCTGTCGTGTAGTGGCATTCCACTACTTCCGGAATTTTCTTTAATGCTTCCGTAACAGAGGGGAATTGTCCCGGTGATTTCAGGAATAATCCCATATAAGCACATGTTTCGTAGCCAACTTTAGTGTTATCCACAATGAATTCAGAGCCTTTGATAACGCCCAGATTAGTGAGTTTCTGTATTCTCTGGTGTATAGCGGCTCCTGAGACATTACATTCTCTGGCAACCTCCAGGAAAGGCATACGGGCATTACCTATAATCAGTTTTAATATTTTTTCATCCAATTCATCCAGTTGATGGTGTGCCATAATTTCTGTATATTTGTATTTCTGTTATTCTATATGATTACAATTAGATACAAATATAGTCAAACTATAATAATTGGACGATATAATTCGCTCAATTATTTTATTTCGTAAGTTTTCTTTTATTAATCAATCAATATTATAAGAGTATGAGTTTAAGTGCGGTAATCGAATGCAGGCCGGTAAAAGATTTTTCCGATCCTTTGTTGGATAAAGTAGAAAATACATATAATGATTCCTTTCCGGAAGCGGAGCGACGGGCATTCTCGCTGGTGCGGGAGTTGGTCAAAGATGAGCCCCGTTTTACTGTTTATACCTTGTTTAAAGATCAGGCTTATGCCGGTTTTATTACTGCCTGGTCTTTCGGGACGTTTATTTATGCGGAACATTTTGCAATTGACGCTTCTGCCCGCAATGGCGGAATAGGAGGGGAGTCGATGAAGCAGTTTATGGCGCTTTGTGACGCTCCTGTCGTGCTGGAAGTGGAAATGCCTACCGAAGAGATGAGTAAGCGTAGAATAGGCTTTTATGAGCGTCTGGGATATGTGCTGGATGATCATGTCTATTTTCAGCCTCCCTATCGTCAGGGGGAACCTTTGCTGGAAATGCGCCTGATGACTTACGGAGCTATCGATCTGAAACAATCATTCGAAGAGGTCAAGAATTGTATCCACCGATATGTATATGGTGTTAATGAGTAAGTGCTGAATTTACTCCAATAAAAAAGGCAGAACGGAAGTCCTGCCTTTTTTTATTATCGTTGAATTAGTTAATCAACTGCTTGTCTGGCTGAGTAACTGATCTTCAATGCGTATGCTTCACGAAGCGCCTGCTTTACGTCTGTGATAACACCCATCTTAGTCTCTTTATCGGCTTTGATGGATACAGTCATAAACGGCTGGTCTTCCTCTTTCATACTTGACTTTTCCTGAGCGATGTAATCTTGAATCTCATCTACGTCTGCGATTTGATCGTTTAACTGTACACGAGTTTCAGAACCCATTTTAGCTCTTAATTCCTGAGTCGGTTTACCTACATAAATGAATGTTACCAAAGATTTCTTTTCCAACTTCTGAAGCTCTGTAGCTTGAGGAGCCTGGAATACAACTTTCAAAGTAACTTCACGCATAGATGTAACCATCATGATGAAGAACAGGAAGGCAAATACCAAGTCAGGTAATGATGAGGTATTCAATTCAGGCATCTCTCTGCCGCCTGCTTTACTAAATTTTCCCATTACTTTTTGTCTCCATAATTTTTAGGTTCTGCTTCTGATATCTTTTGCGGATAAATCATCTGCACAGCCTTTTGTTGATCTTCATCCAAGTCTGCGAAAGCTTTACCGAATTTGGCTCGGGATACTTTGTCTCTCAGTTCGTTATAGGCTGCTGCCAATTCGTTCTGTACGTCAATGTATGCCTGGTATTCCGTACCACGGTCGTTCTGCAAAGAGATAACATGATTTTTTGTTACCAATTGCTTTCCAAAGAACGGTACGTCAATTTCTACCTTTTCGGGTTTATGCTCATCGTTATAAGGATTCTCAATGAATTCTCTAACCTTGTCTTTCAGTTGCTTAATATCAATGAATTCGTTATTACAGAGAATCTGGTTGTTACTGTTGATCAGCACGACCATGATATTTCTCTTTTTGATATCCATTTCTTCGTTTTTCTTCTGATCTTTGGGTACAGGAGGCGGCAAACGTCTTGCCAAACCTTTATCTGTGTCCATTGATGTAGTAATAAGGAAGAAGATAAGCAACATGAAAGCAATATCGGCTGAAGAAGTCGCATTCATTGCGGGCACTTTTCTTTTCTTTTTTGCCATATCGCTTTTTTTGTTTTATCGATTCGTTATTACTATTATCTATTAAGCATTCTTTTTACAGAACCACCTGCAACAGCCACGATAATCAGAATCATCAGGATAGCTGATGAATAAATCCACATATCTGTTACCTTAAGCCAAAAAGGAATATTGTATTCCTGTGAATCTGCATTCAATCCTTTCAACGGAGTAGCATCACCCATAGAATAAGTAATGAACAACACTGCTGCGAAAAGAAGGATTACAATGAATGAAGCCAATGCTGATTTCGGGCTAGTTTTCAATAATGATGTAAACTGCCAAAGAGCGAATATTACTGTACTGATAATTGTAATGAAAAACAGTACAGAGGTCCAGTTGAGCAATAAGCCTGTATAAATAGGCTCTTTCATTTCAACAGAAGGGTCTACAACGCCTCCTGCGTAGAACATACCCAATACGACAAGACTGATAATAGAAGTAATCAGTAATGTCCAGCTGGATACTTTTCTTATTTTAGTAACTGCCATAATTCTAAATTATTTTTTGAATTTAAGGTTGTATTTGATAACCATGTCGATCAATGTGATTGAAGCATCTTCCATCTGGTTCAGGATAGCTTCCAATTTGCTCAACAAATAGTTATAGAATACCTGAAGGATCAAAGCAACAACAAGACCACCTACTGTTGTGATCAAAGCCACTTTCATACCACCGGCAACAACCGTCGGGCTGATATCACCAACCTGTTCGATTTTGTCGAACGCCATAACCATACCTACTACAGTACCCAAGAATCCTAATGACGGAGCCATAGCGATAAACAATGTGATCCATGACATGTTCTTTTCCAAAAGACCACCCTGTACACCACCGTAAGAAACGATTGATTTTTCAACAACGTCGATACCCTGGTCAATTCTCATCAAACCTTGGTAAGCGATAGATGCGATAGGACCTCTTGTATCACGAGCGATAGCTTTTGCTCCTTCTACATCACCTTTATCAAGTGCATCTTCAATACCTTTTAATAATTTGCTTGCATTAGTTTCAGCCAGATTCAAATAAATAATTCTTTCAAGGCAGAAAGCCAAACCGAAAATCAAAGCGATAGCAACCAAACTCATGAAGTCGGCACCACCTTCAATAAACTTAACTTTTAAAGCCTGATACATGCCACCTTCAACAACTTGTTCAGTAGCGTCTTGAGCAAATGCTACGGTAGAAGTTCCAAGGGCGCAAATACCCAAGAATGTTTTTGCAAAATACTTTTTCATTGTGTGTTTAATTTTTAAGATTAATAATTCTCTTATTTGTTTTTATTTTTGTTGTTAATAATATCCTCATGGTATTTAAGCGGAGAGAGCGGGATTCGAACCCGCGATACACTTTAGGCGTATACACGCTTTCCAGGCGTGCCTCTTCAACCACTCGAGCATCTCTCCAATTTTCAGCCTTCGTCTCCTCTAAAACGAGCGCAAAATACGAAAAAAATCCCATATGCAAACGTTTCAGTGCACAAATCTAAAGTTTTTGCTTGACATATACACAATATCTGAGGGAATAAATTTTGCATCTGACCTGAAAATTTAAAACTAAGCCTTTTTATTTGGAATTTTGAATAAATTCAATGCGTTTTTTCTTGTTATTTGTACCGTTTCATCAAGTGTAAGACCGAATGTGTCCGCTACCTTCTCAGCCGTCTTCCATATATATACAGGCTCATTTCTTCTCCCTCTGTAGGGTGCCGGAGCCAGGTAAGGGGCATCGGTTTCCAGCACTATATGATTAATGTCGGTACATTGAATAGTTTCTGACAGCTTCGAATTTTTGAAAGTTATGACACCATTGATTCCCAGTTTGAAGTTTTTTAGCTTTCCGATCTCCTCCAAT
Organism: Parabacteroides caecihominis; assembly: GCF_023656785.1. NCBI lineage: Bacteria > Pseudomonadati > Bacteroidota > Bacteroidia > Bacteroidales > Tannerellaceae > Parabacteroides > Parabacteroides caecihominis. The sequence goes on along the minus strand of NZ_JAMOKS010000010.1, from coordinate 180,241 downwards.
TCGTCTGTTGTACCGGTAAAGCTATGAAAAACACCCTTTAATCTGTCCGCACCGACTTTATGGATACTGTCCAATACCTCGGAATAGGCTTCACGGGTGTGGATGGCAACCGGTAAATCCAGGTCGATACTCCATCGTAACTGCTCTTCAAATACTATTTTTTGTTCTTTCAGATAGGTTTTATCCCAGTAGAGGTCGATCCCGATTTCTCCGATTCCACAGTAAGCCCGTTTCCCCAGATAGGATTCTGTTGTTTTTAGATTTCCGGCATAGTCTCCGTCCACACTGGTCGGATGCAGCCCCATCATGGGATAGGCAAAATCAGGAAAACGGTCACATAGATCATGCATCCGGCCGATAGTTTCGACATCTACATTGGGGAGCAGAAGTGTGTCGATGCCCGATTCACGGGCGGTGTTTACCAGCACCTCTTGTTCCGGATCGAAATCTTCCAGATACAAATGGTTGTGTGTATCTATTAGTTTCATTTTTAAGACTGGCGGTACATTAAACGGTTACTGACCTCTTTTAATATGTTTAATTTCTCCGGGGCAACGTTCAATCGGGATAAATGCTCCATTGCCTTATCGTAATATCCCTGCATTTTAGCAATGGTAATATCTTTCAGATGCAATTCATTATATATAGCAGTGACAGCTTCGATCTTTTCTGCCGCTACAAATGTCGTTTTGCCGATCCAGTCATTCAGGACTGCTTTTTGTTCGGGTGAAGCCAGTTCAAACGCATGTATCAGCAGGAATGTCTTTTTATTGCAGGTGATGTCGCCTCCGATATTTTTTCCGAAAGTGGCAGTGTCTCCATAGACGTCCAGCAAATCATCCTGTAGCTGAAAAGCCAGTCCGATGTTTATACCGAAGTCATACAGGTTGGCAGCGTCTTCTTTGGATGCACCGCCTGTAATTGCTCCGATTTTTAAACTGCAAGCAAGTAAAACCGCTGTTTTTAACCGGATCATTTCTATATATTCAGGCTCGGTAACATCCATGCGGGATTCAAATTCCATATCATATTGCTGTCCTCCGCATATTTCGAGTGCTGTTTCTGTGAACAGGTCGAATACTTCCTTTAAATAGTCTGGTTCTGTTTTTCCGATCAGCTGGTAAGCTGCAATCAACATGGCATCTCCGGAAAGGATGGCCGTATTGTCGTTCCATACTTTATGGACAGTCGGTTTATTTCTTCTTTTATCAGCCTTATCCATCAGGTCATCATGAAGCAGGGTGAAGTTGTGGAATACTTCAACACCCAATGCAGGGTTGATGACGTTATCAATATTTTCTTTATATAAATTACAGGCCATTAAAGCCAGTGCCGGACGGATCCTTTTTCCTCCAAGCGACAGGATATATTCTATTGGATCATATAAACTTTTGGGGGGATATTCAAAACTCAGTTGGGAAACTTCATGTTCTACTTTTTCCAGGATCTCATTGAAAGACAACATATAGATTAAAATTACGGATAAGACGAAATAAAAAAGGCTGCAAATTCACAGCAGCCTTTTTTAGTATGTTAAAAAAATATTATTGCAATCTGAAGGTAACAGGTACTGTATATTTAACACGTACTGGTTTACCTCTCTGCTTACCAGGAGACCATTTCGGCATGGTGTTGATCACACGGATAGCTTCTTTATCCAAAGAAGGGTCTACACCGCGGATAACTTCTGCGTCAACGATTGAACCGTCCTTATTAACCACGAATGAACAAGTAACACGACCTTGGATACCGTTTTCCTGTGCAATAACCGGATATTTGATGGATTTGGCGAGGAACTGAAGCAGTGCTCCCTGTCCACCCGGGAATTCCGGCATTGTTTCTACAACGGTAAAGATCTGTTGAGCGGATTCTTCTTCTTCTTCAACGACTGCCGGAGCTACATAGGCTTCTACCTGTGCAGAACTTTGGTCGTCCTCAGATGAGATGATATCCACTTGGTCCAGTTCCACGTCGTCATCCACGATGTTCAGCTGTTCTACGGCAGCTGGCGCAGGGGGTGGCGGTGGAGGCGGAGGAGTGTCCTCCGGTCTTGTAATTTCAATTTCTTCTTCAGCGATGATATCAGCTACGCCTTCATTCTTGACGATTTCGATATCACGGGTTCCCCATTCGAACCCAACGAACAGAACAGCCAAACCAACAATCATACCCATCAGGATACCGAGTGTTTTGCCTCCTTCCAAGTCCGCTTTCGGTGATTTCTTAACTTCCATACTCTTATAATGTTTAAAGATGTGTTTTCCTGTACTGCAAAAATACAAATTATTTTATATCCCAATATAAAAAGGGAGAAATACTTCAATATTTTCACTTTATTTTTGAACCAAAATAAAAATAATGGTGTTTATATACCTTTTTCCTGTTTTTTCCGTTTCTCTTTATGGAATATATTATAACTGCATTTTATCTTTGTACGCATTTTGCTAAGAAAATATGAGACATACATTAATTATATTGTTCTTTTCTTTCGTTTTACAATCGGTCGCGGCACAATCCGGAGATCAGGTGTTTGAATTTCTGACTTTACCATCATCTGCCAGGGCCAATGCTTTGGGGGGGCATACCGTGTCATTGGTAGAACGTGATCCGTCCCTTATCTTTCACAACCCGGCGCTGCTTGGAGGTGAAATGGACGGGATGATCAATCTGGATTACATGAATTATATTGCAGATGTGAACGTGGGGAGCGCCCTGTTTACTAAAGCATTTCGTGAACGTGGAGCCTGGGGAGCAGGAGTCCATTATTTCCATAACGGGAAATTCAAGGGAATGGATGAGAATAATCAGTCGACAGGTGACTTCACAGCCAGTGATATCGCTGTGAACGGTTTCTTTTCGTATGATCTCTCTGAACGCTGGCGGGGCGGTGTCTCCATGAAGTTCCTTTATTCCAATTATGATATTTACACCTCGTTGGGATTATGTTTCGATGCCGGGCTGAGTTATTATAATTCGGAAAAGGAGTTTTCATTCGGTGTCGTACTGAAAAATATCGGGGCACAGTTGAAGCCTTATTATGAAGACCGCCAAAAAATGCCGTGGGATATCCAGATGGGGATTTCTAAAAAGATGAACCATGCCCCTTTGCGTTTGTCACTAACGGCTATGTATCTGAATCGTTGGAAATTTGATTATATAGATAATGCGGATAAAGAGTATAAAGGTGATAATTTTGCCAAAGCATTATTTAAGCATCTGGTAATCGGTATCGATTATATACCCAGCGAAAACTTCTGGATTGGGGTGGGATTCAATCCGAAGACTAAAATGGATATGAAATTGCAGGGAGGCGGAAACGGGTTGGCAGGCTTTTCTGCCGGAGCCGGCGTGAAGATAAAGATGTTTGATGTCGGTGTCTCTTTTGCTAAATATCATCCGTCGGCTATGTCGATGATGATGAGTGTTTCGACTACGCTGGCCGATTTTAAACCTTAGGAAATATAAATAAATGTAAGAATGAAAAAGATAGTAATCGCTATAGACGGAGTTTCCTCTACAGGAAAAAGTACTATGGCAAAAGATTTGGCAAAGGAAATAGGTTATACATATATTGATACCGGTGCCATGTATCGTGCTGTTACATTATATTGTATACAGCATAATTTGTTTAAAGGGGATCAGATCGATGAAGAGAAACTTCAGGAATCGATGAATGATATCCATATATCTCTCCGGTTTAATCCGGAAACCGGCCGGCCGGATACTTATCTGAATGGCGTGAAGGTTGAAAAGGAAATCCGTGGAATGGAAGTAGCCAGATGGGTCAGTCCGGTAGCGACTTTGGGTTTCGTTCGCCGTGCGCTGGTTGCCATGCAGCAGGAGATGGGCAAGGAGAAAGGTATAATCATGGACGGAAGAGATATAGGTACGGTTGTATTTCCGGAGGCAGAATTGAAAATTTATGTGACAGCCAGTCCGGAAGTACGTGCGCAGCGCCGTCTGGATGAACTGAAAGCAAAAGGGGAGGCCGCTTCTTTCGAAGAAGTACTTGAAAATGTGAAGACGCGGGATCATATCGATTCTACCCGTAAAGAAAGTCCGCTGCGCCAGGCCGATGATGCTGTGGTGCTGGATAATTCGCACATGACTATCGCTGAACAAAAAGCGTGGCTTCTTGTTCAATATAATAAAGCTGCGGTGGAATAAATAATCATGATTGAAGTCGAAATAGATAAAGGTTCCGGATTCTGTTTTGGAGTTGTTACAGCTATTGAAAGCGCTGAACGTGAACTGGACAACACAGATATCCTGTATTGCCTGGGTGACATTGTACATAACAGCCTGGAGGTAGAACGTCTTCAGGCACAAGGATTACGCACTATCGATCACCATGAATTTTCCAGGCTGAAAGGAAAAAAAGTCTTGCTTCGTGCACATGGAGAACCTCCTTCTACCTACGAGATTGCAAAGCAGAATGAGATAACGATCGTCGATGCAACGTGCCCGGTTGTGCTCCAGTTGCAACGGAAGATACATAAATGTTATCAAGAGACGCGTGAAAATAAAACACAACTGGTGATTTACGGCAAAAAAGGACATGCCGAAGTAAACGGCCTTGTCGGCCAGACAGATGGTACGGCCATTGTGGTTGAAAAGATAGAAGACCTGGACCGTTTGGATTTCAGCCGTGATATTTGTCTTTTCTCCCAGACGACAAAGTCTTTGGACGGGTTCCGTAAGATCGTGGAAGAAATATATAAACGGAAAACGGAGGATACCCGTTTTGAATACCACGATACGATTTGCCGTCAGGTGGCAAACCGCCTTCCAAATATAAAGGCCTTTGCTTCCAGCCATGACTGGGTTTATTTTGTGGCGGGAAAGAAAAGTTCGAACGGTAAGATGTTGCTGGAAGAATGCCGGAAAGCAAATCCGAATACTCTCTTTATTTCTGAGGTAAAAGAGATAACCGAACCGCTGCCTGCCGGTGTCCGCCGTGTAGGAGTCTGCGGTGCCACATCGACCCCTAAATGGCTGATGGAAGAGGTTGCCGTGCGTATCCGGGAGTTGAATGCAAGCCGGTGATAAAACGGTTAAGATTTCATGAAGTTTAAGAGAAAATGAAAGAATGTTGGTAAATAATTACTATTTTTGCCGCGAATAATTTAAAATAAAGACGCTATGTCTACAATTAAATGTATTGGCATTTTAACGTCCGGAGGTGATGCTCCCGGAATGAACGCTGCCATCCGTGCAGTGACGCGTTCCGCTATCTATAACGGGATGAGAGTTAAAGGTATTTTCCGAGGATACAGAGGATTGATTACAGGTGAGATTGAAGAGTTCAAGACACAAAATGTAAGTAACATCATCCAGCGTGGTGGAACAATATTGAAGACAGCTCGTTGTTTGGAGTTTAAGACTCCCGAAGGCCGTAAGCAGGCATACGACAAGTTAATGGAAGAGGGGATCGACGCCCTGATCGCCATCGGTGGTGACGGAACGTTGACCGGTGCGCGCATCTTTGCACAGGAGTTCAATTATCCGATAGTCGGCGTTCCCGGTACGATCGATAATGACTTGTATGGTACGGATGTAACGATCGGTTATGATACGGCATTGAACACTATCATGGAATGTGTGGATAAGATACGTGACACAGCCACTTCCCACGACCGTCTGTTCTTTATCGAAGTAATGGGACGTGATGCCGGTTTCCTGGCTTTGAACGGTGCGATTGCTTCAGGTGCCGAAGCGGCTATTATCCCGGAAATTTCCATGGAGAAAGACCAGTTGGCAGAAATGATCGAAAACGGTTTCCGTAAATCGAAGAACAGTAGTATCGTATTGGTTGCAGAAAGTGAAGTAACCGGCGGTGCCATGGGAGTTGCCGAACGTGTGAAAACTGAATATCCGCAATTTGATGTTCGTGTATCTATCCTCGGACACTTGCAGCGTGGCGGATCTCCGACAGCCCAGGACCGTATTCTGGCTACCCGCATGGGAGTTGCAGCCGTTGATGCTTTGCTGGATGATCAGCGTAATGTCATGATGGGTATCCAGAATGACCAGATCGTATATGTTCCGTTCTCAAAAGCGATCAAGAATGACAAACCGATCAACCGTGATCTGCTGAATACACTGCGTGTGTCTTCTATCTGATCCGGCATTGAAAAAGAGAATATAAAAAAGCCCGTTGAATCAAATGATCCGACGGGCTTTCTTTTTATATATCAATTAAGTTTATTTCTTTGACAGGTTTTCCAGAAACAGGTCCATCATTCTTTTGGCAGCTACGAATGAACTGATCTCATTCTTTAGCACCTGTTGTTCGGTGGAAGACAGCATGCTTTCTACAGCCGGATTGTGATAGAATGTTTCCCGTAATGTATCATTGATGCTTTCGTACATCCAATACTTGGCTTGTTCGTTCCGCTTATAACCGAAATAGCCGTTCTTTTTAGTAAATTCCATATATTCACCGACCATATCCCAGATTTCCTTGATACCTAAATTATAATATCCGGAGTAAGTCAGCACTTTGGGAAACCATCCGGAATCAGCGGGTGGAAAAAGGTGCAAAGCGTTCTTGAACTGGGCAGCAGCCAGCTTTGCCTTATCGATATTGTCGCCATCCGCTTTGTTGATGATGATCCCGTCTGCCATTTCCATAATACCACGCTTGATGCCCTGCAACTCGTCACCTGTGCCGGCTAACTGGATGAGTAGGAAGAAGTCGACCATCGAGTGAACAGCCGTCTCACTCTGTCCGACACCAACCGTTTCAACGAATACGGTATCGAAGCCGGCAGCTTCGCACAAAACGATCGTTTCACGTGTTTTGCGGGCGACACCTCCCAATGATCCTGCCGAGGGGGAAGGGCGGATAAACGCATTTTTCTCACGTGACAGGGCTTCCATACGGGTTTTGTCACCGAGAATACTACCTTTGGATCGTTCGCTACTCGGGTCGATAGCCAATACAGCGAGTTTGCGTCCCTCTTTGATCAGGTGCATGCCGAAAGCATCGATAGACGTACTTTTTCCGGCTCCGGGAACACCCGTAATACCGATACGGACTGATTTGCCTGCATGCGGAAGACATTTTTCAATGATTTCCTGGGCTATTTGCTGATGTTCATATTTCGCACTTTCAACCAGCGTGACAGCCTGGCTGAGGATGGTTATATTACCTTTCAGTATCCCTTCGACGAACTCGGAAGGGGTATATTCTCTGCGTAGTCTTTTTTTGAGGTATGGGTTTACAGTCGGTACGTCGGCTACTCCCTTGTTTACCTTTAATCCTCTGTAAAGATCGTCGTTTTCGGGATGTTCCATGATGAATAATTATTTAATGTGCTAATGTGCCAATATGCCAATCGAAAAAAACATTGGCATATTGGCACATTGTTTTAATTGGCTTATTATTTCTCTGCTGTTACCTTTATCAGGCGAACAGGACCGTTCGGGTCGTTACATACAATATTTACTAGTGCTTCCAGTTTCGTCTTGATCTCTCGCGGACGGACTGATATTTTAAATGTCGCCGTTGTTCCCGGTTTTACTTCTTTCTTTCCTCCTGAAATATCTACCCGTTCATCGTCGCAGGTAAAGCTATGGATGATAAGCGGAGACTTCCCGGTGTTGGTCACGTCGACAGTACCGGTCACTTTTCCACCGATCAGAGGAATGAAACTTCCCTTTTCCGGTAATTTGCCGAAGTCAAGTAATGTGCCGGATAACTGTGCAACCGGTGCCTGTGCCTTTTCTGCAACCGAAAGTTTACCGAAGTTGTCGATGATATTGGCTGCGACATGTACTCCACCGGAAACATCTTTCTGACCTATACTTTCGATCGTTAAAGGTATTTCTGTTGTAACCCGGCCTTTTCTTTTGGTTGCTTTGGCATCGAGGAGTAAAGTTATTTCACCGACTTCATCCGGTGCCAGTTGGGTTGGATGTACTTCGACAGTCAGGAAATGAGGAACTTTTCCCGGATGGATTGTCAGGGTTGTCTTTCCTTCATTCTTTACGCTGATCTTTTCACCCAGAGTTTCGTCGGGACGGATACTGCTGTACAGGACCGTCTTGGTCTGCATCTTCAGGTCACCAATCGAATACGGGTAAATTAGAACCGGTGTAAGCGGTTTCGGTGTCACATTCCCTTTGATTGCCAGTGTATAACTGCCTTTCTTACCATTGCTGAATATGGAAATCGTTTTATAAAAAGGGCCGGGACGGCCTTTGGGGTTGTAAGTTACTTTTACATTACCCGTTTTTCCCGGAGCGACCGGCTCTTTTGTCCATTCCGGCTGCGTACAACCGCAAGACGCTGTAACACGGGTGATGACGAGTGGGCCGTCTCCCGTATTTTTTATTTCAAAAGTATGACTGGCCGGTCCGTCAGCTTCAGCGATTGTACCGAAGTTGTACGTCAGTTCGTCTGCACTTATCTGAGCTCCGTTCTGTGCTGCCATATGCACAGCAAAGAATAATATGCCGCAAAGGATAAAGCTCAGTCTTTTCATATTCAGCATTCTTTGTTTTTAGTTTTGCTTGTTGGAAATCAAATTACCTCTCCCCGTATTGTCAGGATAAAACTTCCGGTTTTCCCGTTACTGTAAACAGAAATTGTTTTTGAGAACGGGCCGGGACGTCCTTTCGGATCGTATGTTATCTTGATGTCTCCGCTTGCTCCCGGAGCGATCGGTTCTTTTGTCCATTCCGGAGTCGTACAACCGCAGGAAGCGATGACGCGGGTAATAACCAGCGGCGCATCTCCTGTGTTTTTTACGACAAATGTCGCGGAAACTTTTCCGTCAGCTTCTTTTATCTGTCCAAAGTCATGAGAGGTTTCGTCTGCTGCGATAACAGCTTTTTTCTGAGCTGAGGCCATTCCTGTAGCAAGCAGGATCGCCATAAAAATAAAAATAATCTGTTTCATTTTACTTTTTATTTAGCTATTGTTTATTCTACAAAGATAGACAATTGAATTGAAAATTGAGAATTGAAAATTGAAAATTACCTTTGGACGGATATAAGAACATTCTGCTACTCTTCATATTCAATCCCTAATTTTCAATTTTTAATTTTCAATTAACCGTGAGGTTCGTGCCTTCCGTATGTGAAACGAATTCAGGTGCGTACAGGCATTGGATGGTACTTAGTCCTCCGGCATATTCACCGGTGCGGGACACGTAAACCGGATATTCAATAACGAAAGTTCCTTCCGGCAGGCGGCTGAAGAAGAAGTTTTCGGAAACATCCGTAGGCGACTGGTAATAGGCGACTCCGTCTCTGAACTGTGTTCCTGATAGCTGGTTGGCTGGTTCGAAACAGCCGGCGCGCAGGTCTTTCAGGAATACGTAATCCATTTCGCGATCTGTCCGGATAGTCAGGCGTACGATTACTTTGTCTCCGACGCGGAGCTTTCCGTTTTCTACCGGTACAATCTGTAAGCCGCTGCCGCTGTTGTTTTCGATGAATAATTTCTTTTCAACATTGAGTACACCTTTCTGTTTTTCCACTTTGTCGATGTTTTCGAAATACTGTTCGTAAACGGCTTCCCAGGCAGGTGTATTTCCTTCCTTCCGAATGGAAATGGAATTACTACCGGAAGAAATTTCTTTTTCATCCAGTACCACTTTCAGATAACCGGTGGCTGTTTCACCTTCGGCAGTGCTGTATGTTTTGCCGCCCCATGTTACGGTGCAGGTATTATTTTCATTCAGCCAGTCGTTTCCGGTCAGGATTAATGCGTAGATTGCATTCAGTGTTGCAGGAACAGATTCCCAGTTCTGCGTACGTTTCTGATTCAACAGCCATTGTTTCATACGGTCGGTGTCTTTCTTATCTTGCGATAAGGTATTGAACACTTTCATCAGCAGGCAATGAGTGTCGATCGGCGAAGTGAAATAACTGTTACTTCTCCGGTTATTGGCCCAATACATACCCTGTTCGGTAGTCGTGGTGGCTGTTTTGCGCAACCAGGCCAATATCGTATTGGCAACCTCTTTCTTGCCGTTGCGGTACATCAACAGGGCGATTTCACCTTTTCCGTAAAGGGATTGTTCGCCCCAGGTCTTTTCTGCCTGCGTTGTATAGAAACGGATTGCTTCGCGGGCATCACCCAGTTCCGGAATGTCGCGGTAAGCGCTGCGGACATAGAGAAATTCGAGTTGCAATGCGTTCGGAACGCTGCTCTGCCATTTCTTGTTGTTCTTTTGCAGGCTTTCATAATCGGACTGCATTTGTTTGTCCAGATATTTGAGCGCTTTCATCTGCATTTCCTTTTCCTGTTGTCCGTATTGTACGGCGCTCATTTCAACCAACTGGGACATCCCTTTCAGGATAGACAGTGTTATTTCGCGGCTTGCCGGGAAACCTTTGAACCAGCTCCATCCGCCATCTTCGTTTTGTAGCTTTACTATTTGTTGCATGGCTACTTCGCGTTGTTGTGCTGCCCGGTTCATATCAAACAACAGGGATAAACGCTGTTTTTGTTCCGTTTCATTCTCGGCTGCCAGCACCCAGGGAGTTTCTTCCAGCAGGATATTTTTCAACTCCTGATTCTTCTGGAGATTTGAATAAAGGGTAGAAGCGGTTCCGCCCTGTGCCTTCCACTGGCTGATTACTTGCTGGATGCGCGGATTGGCTGTTGCGATATAATTAGCCAGCGTATTGCTATAATAAGAGGCGAACCAGGAAATGACATTGTCATTTGTCGGTTGGGTAAGCGTAGGCAAAGCCTGTACGGCATACCAGATTGGATTGCCTGTCAGCTCCAATGTCATTCTGAACGGATTGCGGCTGTCCGTTCCATTCTTTCCCGACAACCGGATTTGTTTTTCTCCGTTCTCCATCAGGTAGAAAGGTGTGCTTTCCGTTACCAGTATTTGGTTGGAGAGAACCGGAATCAAATGTTGTTCACCGTCACTACCGGATTCGGAATCTGCTACGATGCGGCAACCAATCAGATTGGTGGTCTCCGGTACGCGGAAAGTCCATGAAGCGGTGGTGATGCTGTCGGCAGACAAGGTAAACGGCTTTTGTGATTTTGTCAGACAGATAACCGGTTGGTCGGTTGCCGGGTCGAACAATTCAAGGCTGACACGTCCGTTGATAGTCGCTTTTGAATTGTTGATAACCTGTGTGCTGACGGATACTTCGTCACCCTGGCGCATGAAGCGTGGCAGGTTCGGCAATACCATCAATGGTTTGCTGCTGATGACTTCTTTGGTCAGCATGCCGTATTTCATGTCTTCCGTATTGGCCAGTGCCTGGAACTTCCAGGTCGTATTGCTTTCCGGTAACGTGAACTGTACCATGACGTCTCCCTCCTCATTCGTCAGTAATGACGGATAGAAGAAAGCGGTTTCGTTGAAGTTTTCGCGTATCTGGACAACTTGCTGCTCTGACATTCCCTTTTCAGCCGGAGCTCCGTCTGCCAGAGAGAAGACAGCCATATCTGATTCAACCTCTACTTCATCGTCTGCAACCATTTCTACATTTCCGGTAGCGGTTGCAGCGTCATGAGTTCTGTAACCGATAACCTGTGCTTCAGCAGCGGCCATAGGGGCTGCCGACTTCATCATGATGCCTCCGGCATACATTCCACGGTTTCTGAAATTCATGATTCCTTGCCAGTTCAAGCGGTCATATTGATAATCCGGAACATTGACATTTTTCGACTCTTCTGATTTATAAGCTGTCTTATCATCCATGCCGATGCCTCTGTTGAAAGAGGGGGCGGACAAGTAGAAATATCTTCTCGGGTCGAAATTCCATCTGAAGGAACCGGATGGTAATATCTTATCTAACGACGCATCGTACATGCTGGCCAGCATTTCTGCAATAACAGGCATGGAGTCTGCATCTAAGATCCTGAATTTCCATGTCTCTTTATTGCCGGGTAGCAGATGGTCACGGAAGGTAATCGGTTTGATTGCCAATGAGAGATTCGGTTGTTGGCGTTTAATATCAGTTCGTGATGTATATAATTTGCCGTCTTTTACAAAGGTAAATTGTGCCACGACTCCTTCCCCGTAGCTTTCCATGAATGGGATACGGAAGAGATGGTTTTCATTACTCAGTACGATGCGTTTGCGTGAAATACATTGGTTGTCCTGGTAAAGTTCATATAAAATATGTGCGTCTTTGTCGGATGTGCCAAACAATATCTTCGCCTCTTCACCGGGAAGACACCAGACTTTTTCATCTAACATCCAGGTGTGCATGAATACCGGCGGTCTTTTATCGCGTAAACTATATAGGATGAAATCCTGCTTTGTAGTAACCGGACGTCCTTGTGAATCATTTGCATCCAGCTTGATTTGATAACGGCCGGAAGCTAGTTTGGCGAATACATTTTTATCAATCGTTTTACCGGATGTAAAATTACCGGTTGCCACCTGTTCTTTTACTTCATATTCAATGATTCCGTATTTGGACGGTTTTTTGGTGTCGCCCAATCTGTTTATCGTATAAGTCCCATTCACTGTTATTTTTTCACCGTTCAGTGTTTGTGCCGATACGGAAGCCTTTACAGAATCTTTGTCGAGCTGTCCGGAAAGGTCGGTATTCAGGACAATACTTGATGTCCCAACAGAGAATACGGAAGTCGCTTCCTGGGTTTCACCATTGCTGTCGGTTAATGTGGCTGTGACCAGATAACTTTGATAGGCAGGGAAATTGCTACTTGATTTTTCCGGACGGAAACTGAAAGAGAATGTCCCGTCGCTGTTCACAGTAACCTGTCCTTCTGCTACTTGTTCGTTAGAAAAACTACTGATGTAGCTGCGTAACCAGAAGGGACGTTTGTTGATACGATAAGTAATCTCTCCGCTTTGCAGGGAGATACCGGAAAAAGTCTGTGCTTTTCCCTGGATTGTCACCAGGTCGCCAAACGTAATTTCACCTTTTACCGGAAGTAAATCAATGAAGAAAGTGGGACGTTTGTATTCCTCTACACGGAAATTCACACTTTGATATTCGGTAGACAGCGTGAACATTCCTCCAAGGGTTTGCTGAGGCAAAGTGAATTCACCGTTGAAAGAACCGAATTTATTTGTCTTGAACTCTTTGGTGGCCACTTCTTTCCAGTTCGCATCCCTGAGAGTTACTTTGAACGTTTCGCCTTCAATGGCATGAGGCTTGTCGGTCGTATTTGTGTAAGCGATTCCTTTGAAATACAGATTTTGTCCCGGGCGGTAAAGTCCGCGGTCTGTAAACAGGGCCAGTTCCGGACGTTTTGTCTGGCTGATTTCCCGTCGTCCGTTCGGATAAACGGCTGTCAGCATTGTTTGTGAATCTCCCGGACGGGCCACCTGATAAGCCATCATATCGTGTTTATGTGGAAAGACAGCGATGCCGTCTTTATCTGTTTTTACGGTTCCCTGTGGTTGCATCTCACGGCGTTTTCCCGAATAATAAGTTACTGAGGCATCAGTGATTGGTTTGCCACTTAAATAATCGGTCACCAATACTTCCGTATTTCCATTTTGCATACTGCGCGAAATGGCAGCCAAGCGGCTTACCTCGAATAGATTGTTCGTTTTCAGATTCGTTCCGGGAGCGGTAATAACACATTCATACAATCCTGTCTGGTCCATCGGGATGACGAGGCTCGTATCCAGCTCGGTATAGGTATTCGGTACTTTTAATGAAAAAGTAACTTCTTTGACCAGGGTTCCCAAATTGTTTGCAGTATCCTGAGTGTTATAATTAAGTGTCTGTTGCGGAGTTTTCAGGCTCTTGTATATGCGAGCGGTAATCTGCCGGATATTTTGATATCTGAGTTTTAGAGTCAGTTTTTTTCCGGGATACACATTATTGTCTGTGTTGACTTGCAGGAACGGGTTTTGCATATTGGCCAGCCTATTTTTTATCAGGCCGATCCGTTCATAGTTCGGAAAGCGGGCAATTGTTTCTTTGCAAAGTTCGTACTCGGCAGTTTTCAGAGAATCCATATTGGCTTCTGTTCCATATCCGTAAAATCCGTTATTCAGTTTAGCTGCAATGATTTCCACGGAATAATCTTTATTACCGTAGATGGCCAACAGGCTATCCAGTGCGGATGTATAATTATTTCTTGCCTGTTCGGAATAGCGGGTGGTATATTTGAATCTCAGATAGTCCAGGTTGGCAAGCATGGCTGCTTTTTTGTCCGGTTGCGTGTTCAGATAGGCAATAAGTTCTTCATATATCTCTGTGGAAGGAGCGATGTCAAGAGCACGGAACGCCAGAAAGTCATATAATGTAGGGCGCAGGGCAGGCGTGTCTTTTCCAGTCTCCAGTATGGCTTTGAAATCGGATACCGGTGTTTCCTGCAACAGCTTCGCCGGTTGCAGGGATGCGGTCAGTTCTTCCTTTATCTTATTCGTGAAAAGGTTTGAAGTCCATTCGCGGATATCTTCGGGAACGTATCCGGCCAGGTCGGTCCGCTGATTAATCTTCCAGCGGTTCATCGTATAATACTGATTGTACATCTCGGCAACCATCGAGTGTAGTACGGCTGTAGAAGCCGGTTCTTTACATTCGGCCGCATAGTTTTCCACTTCCTTGATAAGTTCGGGGAAGTCATCGTCATTCACATCCAGTTGTTCTTTCATCCGGCTGATCAGCGCTTTGATGAGTTGCGGTGTATTTTTACCTTGAATAGCCTCGGTAATCATTTTGCTTTCATTTTTAGGTTGTGCCGCATTTGTATACATGATAACCGCTGAAATACAGCATAGTATCAGGGCGGAAACAATAATAGCTTTTATCTTCATATCTATATGGGTTTACATGTTAAACAACGTTCTTTGCTATATAGATACAAAGAAAGGGTAAAAAGATGTAAACTGTTTGTTAATAAGGTGTAATAATAAATTGGCGTGGTAATAAGTAATGAGGAGGTGTAAGGTTCAGGATTTCTATAGGAAGGTTATTGTTTTCGACGTCCTCATAAATGTTTTCGACGTCCTCATAAACATTCACGAGGGCGTCAAAAATATTTATGAGGCCCTCGTGAACAGGAAACTATCTGTACTATCATTTATTTCTTGCGAACGTAAGTCAGGAATGTGTACGGATAAGCGTGTTTTGCATCCGCCGGGAATTCCTGGCGTTCTACTTCTTCCCATAAATCCCAGTTTACGACAGGGAAAAAAGTATCAGCATCTTTAAACTCACCATGTACGCGGGTGATGTACATTTTGTCTGCGATGCGTAAAGCCTGACGATACACCAATGCACCGCCGAGGATGAATATTTCATCTTCTTTTTCACAAATATCCAGTGCCGAACCCATCGATTCGCAACCGAAGCAGTTCACAAAACCGGCTTCCGGCAAGGTGGTCAGGACTACATTCTTCCGGTTGGGAAGCGGTCCTTTGGGCAGAGATTCGAATGTTTTACGTCCCATGATTACGGCGTGGCCGGTTGTCAAATCTTTAAAACGTCGCATATCGGCAGGCAAACGCCATAACAACTTGTTGTTTTTACCAATCGCGTTGTCATCTGCAATAGCGGCAATAATTGAAATAGTACTCATAAACTTATCGATTTATTAGTAATGTATATACTCTCTCTTTAATTTTCAATTTTCAATTCTCAATTTTCAATTCCCTATACCGCCACTTCTCCTTTGATATGGGGATGCGGGTCATAACCGGTCAGGTTGAAATCTTCGTATTTGAAATCGAAGATGTTTTTTACGTCCGGATTTATTTCCATCCGGGGAAGAGGACGCGGTTCGCGGGTAAGCTGAAGCTTTACCTGTTCGAGGTGATTGCTATAGATATGAGCATCCCCCAGCGTATGAACGAAATCTCCGGCTATAAGTCCTGTCGCTTGTGCCATCATTTGTAATAATAATGCGTAAGAAGCAATATTGAAAGGTACGCCCAGGAATATATCTGCACTGCGCTGATACATCTGTAAACTCAGGCGTCCGTTTGCCACATAAAACTGGAAAAACGCATGACAAGGCGGGAGGTTCATATTATCCAAGTCACCCACATTCCAGGCACTGACAATGATCCGTCGGGAATCCGGATTATGTTTGATCGTTTCGACAGCTTCGCTGATCTGGTCGATAGAACCACCTTTATAGTCTGGCCACGAGCGCCACTGGAAACCGTAGATATGTCCCAGGTTTCCATCGGAGTCCGCCCATTCGTTCCAGATACGCACTCCATGTTCCTGCAGATATTTTGCATTGGTATCCCCTTGAAGGAACCAGAGTAACTCGTAAATGATAGACTTCAGATGCAGCTTCTTTGTCGTAAGCAGAGGAAATCCCTCTTCCAGATTGAATCGCATTTGATGGCCGAAAATACTTTGTGTACCGGTACCTGTACGGTCTTCCTTCCTCACTCCCTCGGCTAATACGCGATTCAGCAATTCTAAATATTGTTTCATTTTTATCTCTATAGTAGCTTACAAAAGTACGAAAGGGATTTGTATAAAACAACAGGTATTTTTTTTTATGTTCTTTTCTCCGGCTACACGGGGACAGGATAGTTCAAATTTGACAATAAATGAACCATTCATAGCTCGTATGTTTGCCAACAGTTGTGCACAACTGTTGTGTCAGCGTGGTGAAATTGTCATCGAATGTTCTCTCATAGGTTACTGGCTATTATATTAAAAGCGACTATCAACTAGTTTATTAGTAGTTAGTTAGTATTACTGGCCTGTACGGAGGAATTGAATACGGTGTACAGGGTAACGGGATGAGGTGTACACCCTAACCGACTAGGGTGTACAGGGTAGCTTTACTGGGTAGGGACTTAAGAGACAATAGATAAGGAGGTATGTAATAGTTCCTCCTTTATCTCTTTATAGGAAATGAAAGAACTAATTTAAAAAGTCACATTGCCGGATGACAGGTAACGATAACTGATGCCGGCATTGCCGGAACGAAAAGAGATTCATTTTTAACTTCCATTGAGCGAGTCCATCGTTCTGTAAACCACCCTCCAATAAAGTTTTCAAACTTCACCTTTCAGATTTCAGGATAGATAACTGATTGAAAAATAGCGGATCCGCCTGAAGGATGCCTTACACAGGAAGTAGATTCCGATAAGTAGGCATCCGTTCGCCAACGAATAGTTATCCATTGGCCGGCGGGAAGTTATCCGTCCCAAAAGCATAGGTGTTCCGAATTGTCAAGACAGCTTTTTGGATGACAAGTGTATATATTTGAAGACAAAAGTCTTCTATTTTACCGGCAGCTATTTAACCTTGAATTCTCGTATACATTTTTTAGCAGTTTCCTCCTTTCAGTCGGACGTATTGAAAAACATTCTATCCAGAACATTTGAAAGCTGAAGGCAATAGTCTGCAATTCATAAGGGGGTCGAATCGGATAACAAACAGACTTATATTATAGACTCTTGTATTTGATTCCGGGAATAGTTGTTTTCCGATTATAGAAATCGTTGAACCTACTTTTCCCTTGATCTTTTGGTTACTGACAAATCTTGAACCAACCCGTATCTCCGTTAGCATGTTGAACTGATTTATTTGATGGGAGGTGACAAAATGATAATCGGGAGATGTAGTCATAGTGTGCATATTACATTTATATAAATGCAAATAATTTTTTATTATACTGCTTGGAAGTATGGATAATTTTGGATATATATTTATTAATATTAAAGTACAGGTACGTTAGTTTTATGTACTTACAGAACACTCCTGTTGAGTAAAAAAAGATGCTTTAACAAATAGGCTGAATCCTTTGTGTGGAATATGAATCAAGGGCAGAGGTCGAATTTTGAATGACTAAAAAAAACGTTCCTTTTTTTCTTGCAGCAAAAATACGCATTCCTTTTGAACCTGCAATTCTTTTCAGAACTTTTTTCACTTTTCTATCTGCTTTCTTATCAGTACGATACGGAAACAAGGACAAAATACCCTATTCCTGTTACAAAAGTAAAAGAATCTTAAACGCGTGGCGAGAAAAAAGGAACGTTTAAACTCGCCAAATCGGTAATCGATGAGTAAAAAAGATGCCCATATACAGGCATTTAACAGTTCCCCTAAAATGCTTTTTCTTGTGTCCTACGGGTTTAGGCGGTTGAAATGAGCTAAATGGACGAAAAATAGTCAATTTGAGTATAGATCATAATTTTATTAATTAAATGTTTTACGTATGAGAAAAAGTACTTTGGTAAAAGGCGGGTCGGCCGCTCTTTTATGTGCTATGGCTTTTTATGGCTTGTCTCCGATGCTGAATGCAGCAGATCCGGACTATGCTAATATTAAGGCGCCGTGGTATAAAACCGTGAACAGTGTTGCCCAGTGGGAAGACGAAGGTGGTCTTGTTACAGAGAGCATGATGAAGCTTACTGAGCGGGTGAATGTTCATGATCATTGGGTTGCAAATTCAACTTCTTATGGAAACTATGAGTCGTTGATCGATTTTACACAAATGGGAGCTGGTGTGATGAATGGTGTTTTTGCAACATTCCTAAATGTGGATCCAACAAGCGGTAACTATCAGAAACCGTTTACAGGTAAATATCTGGAAATGGATTATTCGGAAATTAAGAATCATGAGATTATGAATACTGCCGAATATATGAAGTTTACGGATGAGAAAGGTAATACGGGCTTGGGTATTTATCAGAACCAGAACGCCAGTGCACGTGTAGACTTTGTGTATAGCACAAAAGGTCTGACAGGTGTTGAAAGCGTTGAACTGGATGTTCGTGCTTTTGGTAACACGGATCTGGTAAACCGTAAGATCGACTGGACATTTGATGTATACGTTTATAACCTGGACGGTTCATATGTTAGTCAAATGGTTAGCGATCGTGCTATCTTTACTGCAAAGAACCACACAATCGGTGAAAGACATCTTACACATGTGAAAGCAAGTGTTTCGGATGCTGATAACCAGAATCCGAATTCATGGCAGCAGGGGTCCCTTGATAACAAAATTATCATTGTAATGTTAAGAGGTGCCAAGTCAGTAGAAGATCCGGAAAGTGATACAGGTTCTTCAGACACTGAACCGTTAACTGTATTTACGAATGCAAGATTGGCGTTTACTCGCCCGGATGTTGCTTTCGGTGCAGCTAATGCAAAAGTATTTGAAGCTGGTGCCGGACGTAACACTTCTTGTGCTCCTGATACATTGGTAACAAACGTTGAGTTCTGGAATACGTTATATAAGAATAACTATAGTAAAACTAACAACGTATATACCGATAAATTCAGTGCTGCATTCCGTGATGGTCTTTACGAAGCAGATCAGGATGCTGCTCCGCAGGAAGAACTGGCATATTACAAATTGAACGTTAAGTATCCGTTTATCGCAGATAAGATGGAAGTTTCTAAAGAAAGCAATCTGGCGGAAGTCGATGGTTTTGTTTCTTTGGATAAAATGTTTGATGATGGTAAGATTGGTAGAACGGGTACACCGGGTGTAAGTAAGGAAGTAACTTATCTTATTCCTCGTGAATATTTTGTTCAGACAGATGCAACAGACGATCGCGATTGCAAATCAAGCGCTCGTTTCACTTACTACTTTGCTCCGCAAGAAGTAAAAGCATTTGACAAAGATGATTATATCTGGTCTACAATCACAGCAGAAGCATCGGATACAGCTCGTTATGCACTTCAGGCTACATCTATTCCTGAATATAACGAATTGAACGATCTGTTCTTCGACGAATATCTGGATTATAAGACTGCAAAAGTTAGTTTCAAGAACTTGCCTTATTTCAACTCGTTCAACAACGGACGCGAAATGAGTGAAATGCATTATGGTGAATTGCTGCTGGTTAACCAGACAAAAGCTCCGAAGCATTCAACAGGCCGTTATGATGACGATGTAAATATCAAGGGTTGGAAGATCGTCTATACAAAAGATGGTAAGAAAGATTCAACTTATGTACCGGGTCGTTATCTGCCGATGACAGTTCAGGGACATAGCTACACCGACTATGCTGCATGGTTGGAAGAACATGGTTGTCCGGATTGTTGTATAGAAGATTATCCTGAAGTTGTAGGTACTGACGCAACAGTGAAAGTTATCGACTGTTCAGGTAATATCTATTCGAATATCGTTAGCGTTAACGCTATCTTCAAATATCACCGTGGTGATGTGAATATCGGTGACGACGAGTCTAAGTATGTAAATGAAACATATACTATCAACCCGGCTCTGACTTACGATGCGTCTATCGCAAGATATTTTGAAAATGGAAAGACATTGGATGGTACAACTTATACTTTCACCGGTCAGGATCTGATGGATAAGAAAGTAGAAGGCACTGTATATGAAGGACCGATCAAGATCTACGGAAACAATACATTCGTATGGTTCAAAGATACCGATCAGTCTCTGTTAAGCCATGCTATGGGTGTTCTGAGCTCAGAATTAGTAAAATACTTCGAAAAGATCGACCGTAAGGACTTCTTCTTCGCTCCGTTCGACGAATGGGATGGTTACAAATATGAGTCAAGACCTCACACTGTTAAGATCTTTGCTACAGGTTTGAAACCTGATGTAGAAGGTGGTACAGTTGCTTCAATCAAGGTCTTCAAAGAACAGTTCTCTAAGACTGAGAACGTTGACGACGCTATCTATCATACAAATGCATTCGTATTCTCTGGTGAAAGCCTTGACTTTGCGAAAGTATATGTGAAGAAAGGTTCTCAGGAAAAACCGATCGAAGAATATAACGGTGCTACATTCGGTAAATTTATCGGTTTGAGCGTTGGCGATACTTTGGTCTATAAAGTGGACCTGGATAACGACTATGCTGTACAGTATGTGGAAGAAATGGGTCTTGACATGACTGTTAAGTATGTTCCTTACAATGACGTGAATCTGCTTCCGATCGCAGCTGAAAGCTGGAACGAATGTTTTGGCGGAACTCCTAACGTATTCAACCACGTAGCTCAGTTCGGTGCAACTGCATCTAACAAAAAAGGCTGGAATGAGTTCTATACATTCGGTACTACCGACAGAGGTTTGATCACTACAATGAATGCTGATAAGATCATCGGTTCTTATACTAGCTTCTATTCATTCCTGACTCAACAGTTCGGCTCTTGCAACTCTTGCGGTGGCGGTAGTGTAGCAGATAGAGTTTCTTCTTCTGGCAGTTCAAGCGAAAACTGGGTTCCTGCTCCTAACTTTATCTATAACGAAATGTTCCGTAAGGATTACAAGACTCGTTATGTAAATACTTGCTATCCGGTACGCGACGGTCAGTTCATCATCGCAGGTTTGAACATCGTTGACCCGGTTGACATGGAAGTATTCTCTAATAAGAAGGGTGCATTCGAATATGAAGTAACAGTTCTGGGCGACCTGAACGGTGAAGCTTATGGTAGAGTAGATACAGTAGGTACTATGGTTCAGATTTCTCCGAACAAATACGGTGAAATATTGGCATTGGTTTCTGCTAAGTTCGATCCGAAAGATCGTAACGGTCTTGAAATGTCTATCGATACAATTACCAGTGGTTCTGAAAGAGGCATGTGGGCTCGCTACTATGCAAAAGACTCTATCCGTCTGGCTCCGCAACAGCATGGTGCTGACGCAGAAGCTTACAACCGCGTATACTTCTTCGACCTGGATGATTATAAACATAATCTGACAGTTAACGACGAAAGATGGGCACACTTCGGTATCTGGGCTCCTTACGGAATCAATGTGAACGATACATTGACAGCTGGTATCAAGGGTGACGTGAAAGTTCCTGAAGTATGGTTCAGCTCTGACGCTGCCGGTAAGAATAAGATCGAAGGATTCCAGTTCGGTGTTGTAAATGGTGGTGCTTCTAAAGATTCTGTATTCTATATCCAGGGTCGTGACCTGCCTCATTACGGTACTACTGTAAGTGGTGAAGAATCTAAGGTAGAACAGGAAATCAACTTGTTGAGTGCTTCTGACTTGTTCACATTCGGAACAAACAAAGCAAAAGAAGTGAAACTGTTCATCCGTGAGAAATCTATGGAACTGGCTGCAACAGCAGAAGAAAATCCTTATACATTCAAGGGTGGTGAAAACGACCTGGTGAACGATGTTCTTCGTGGCGACGTAGCTGCTCAGATCGGTGTTCGTGCAACTCCGAATGTAGAAGATCTTTGCGACGTAGAAAACGCATTGTCTCTGTCAGCTGTATGTGATGTACAGAAGAATCTGCCGCTGGCATTCACAGCCGGTCTTGAAATGCCGTATATTAAAGATATGGAACCAGGTGATGTAGGTGGTAGCGATGCTCGTATCAAGTGGACAGCCACTCCGGGTGCTCAATACTATCAGGTTGCTGTAGGTCGCTTCACTCCGAAGTATACTTCTGAAGATGTATTTATGTCTGAAGTACGTGCTGACGATGCAAGCAGAACTATCTGGGTTGAATTGTTCAACGCAACAGGTGATGTTATCCACCGTGATAACAAAGTTAACTACTGGTTGGAAGTAACTAAAGAATATACAGATGCAGCAGGTAAACCGCAGAAAGAAGTAACTAAGGTAAGTGTAGACAACTTCGAATTGCAGGGTAATACCCAGCCGATCGACAGAAACTGGGGTTATGCTCCGATTGCCCACCAGATGGACAACATGGATCTGACTACCGATATCACGAAACCGGTTAAGTATACAATCCGCTTGATGGAAGGATTCCAGACTGATGCACATCAGATCGATATCTATCTGTTCGATACTCCTGCAACATGGATGGTTAGAAAACCTGTTCAGGGTATGCCTATCAACGGTGGCGAGTTCAATACTGGTGACTGGAGAACAGAAGTAGGTTCATTGCCTACAGCATATTACGAATGGCAGGATGATATCAACTTCGACGGTGAAGAATCGTTCAAGGTTGCTGCTACTGCAACATCAATAGCTGTTCATAACCTGATCCCGCAAACTGCTTACACGGCACGTGTACGTGCATTCAACGAATGTGTAGGTGGTGAAGAAATGATTCCGTCGGAAGATTATTATGACTTCGCTACATCTAAGACTGCTACCTCTACTGGTGACATCTACTTCGATGAAGCTGACGAACTTGATCCGGTATCCAACGAATCTATTAATACAACTGACGTAACAGTTCTGGGTGGCCAGGGTAAGGTAACGATCCTGAATGCTGCAAACAAGAATGTTGTCATCAGCAACGTATTGGGTCAGACAATCGCTAACACGACAATCAATTCCGACAACGTTACATTCAATGCTCCGGCAGGAATCGTAGTTGTTGTAGTTGATGGAACAACAGTGAAGGCTGTCGTTAAGTAAGACAATGAATAACTATTGATATAAAGAAGTTTATAATCAATAATTTAAAATAGATAACCGCGCGGCGGCAGTAGAGGCGTTGCTTGCAATGCCTCTACCTGACACCAACTAATCCGTGAGGACGAAAAAGCGGATATTAATACTAAAGTAATGAAATATAAATTCTTCCGCTAGTATTGCTGTGAAGCAGGAACGTGGACAAAAAATTGGGCCCTGGCAGTAAATATTTATTCACGGCCGGGGCCTTTTTGCCTATTTAAAGTGCAAATAAATAATGTCTTACGAAAAGCCACGATTCCTCATTAAACATAATGAACGTGTCGTACGTGAAATATTTGAGAAGGTTCAGCAGTGTACCCTAAATTATATCCCCTGCATGAATTGGATCAATGCGTGATAGAAATAGAATATTAAAAATGAAATACTATAAAGTATGGGAAAAATATACTTTACTGATATAAGCAGAAGGTTACTTCTGTTTGCATTACTGTTGGTGGGGTTTGTGACGCAAGCGCAGGCTATTACTACTACCAGTAATGTAATTGTGTTTAGAGAGATTCCATATGTGGATAATGGAAATCTTAATGAACTTAAGTTTGGAGCCACGGCTGATGATGTTAAAAGTTTGATTATTGCATATCAAAGGATAACAACAGAATCCTCCAGCAGTCCCCAGTTTTTTGATGATCGTTTGGATGGTACCAACAAACAGTTTAAGGGACAGGATTTTAGTGCAATAGTTTCTGAGTTAGGAACTTTGACTTCTTATGATAGTCCGAGGCTTGAAGGTTTACCGGCAAGTATTGAAGGAACTACTGAGGTCCGGATGAAAGAGTATTCCAGACATTCGCCTGATTTAACTTATAATGATCCTATATATTATTATATATTGAGGGTTGGTGCAGATGGTAAAGTTGTAAGTTTTACTTTATGCGAGCAGAGAGTTAACTGGGAAAATGCCGTGGCTTATACGATTGGTAATATAAACTCGGTAACAAAGAGAGTTGAATTACCTTTATACACCATTACTGCTACGGATAACCTGGCTAATGTAGTCAGCTTAAAAAGTGACATTGCAGACAGGTTGACAACTTCAACCGGAACTCCGATTTATGCCAGTGATATTACTTTAAGCAGTCCGACTGGACCTGTTACTTCTGATAAACTGGCGGGAGGAACTTTTCATTATACGGCGAAGCTGACGACTCCGGCAGGGGTTAAATATTCATTTACCCGTTCCGACGGTGTAAATGTTGCTCCGGTAGAACCGGGACAAACCAATGTTTCTGTCCTGGTTGAAGGCGCTATTGTTGTAACTGATAAAAAGGTGGTAACTATAAAGGTGCCGGCCAAGGAAATCTTAGCCCATTATGAAAAGGAAACGAAGGCCAATGCTGTAGAGCTGGCTGATGAAATCTATAATCTGATAGAAGCCGAAATACCAGGCACTGAAAAGAACGATATACATATCTCAGATGTGAAGATATCTAATGGCGGTACAGTCTATATCGATGGGTTAACTGCACAGAATTATACATATACATTTGAAATAAACATTAATTCGGATGATCTGATCGTTGACTTTGTCCGGTCGAATGCCCAGATAAGTGGTGTTACAACAATTGATCCGACGAGAGTAGAAGGTATAGCAAACAGACAGTTGGTGGGTGTCGGTAACAGTATTGTAATAAAACCGACTCTTGAAGCTTCTGTATTTACAGTAGCAAATTATACTCCGATAAGTGCCCAGGTTCAGGACGAAACAGCATTGAAGAGTGCTATCCTGGCCGGTCTGTCCAAAAAGAACCAGACGCTGATCAATGATGGCGTGCTTTCGTTCGAAAACATACAGATCACAGGCTCGCCTGCATATCCTTTGGCAGTAGGTACTTATTCCTATACTTTTGATGTTCGTGCAAAGAAAGATCTGAAGATTGGTTTCACCGATGCTGAGACTACGGCAGCCCAGGTTATTCTGGAAGGCCAGACAGGCAGCTTCAATGCTGTGAATAAAGTAGAAGTAAAGAAATCAGTTGTAGCCGCAACCGGCAAAGTTATTTTCCCGGCTAAATTTACGGCTGTAACGTATGGTACCGATCCTTCGACATCCTTGCGTAATGCTATTTCGCTGGATAAGATGCCGGATATGGCACAGGGGTATTCTCTGACATTGGTCGCTGCCGATAATACGGAATACGATTTACTGACAACCCCGACTCCTCCGGCAGGAACCTACACCCTTAAACTGACATTGCCTACCAGTGATGTTTACGATTTCTCTAAAGTAGCCGTTGATAACGGAACAAGAGCAACGGGTGATGTCTTTACGGCTACTGCCAAGTTCACGATCAGCCAGCAAAAGATTGGGGAAGTAGAACTCCCTGTCTGGTTGCAGACTACCGCTTTAGGACAGTTGGATGCCGTGACGGTAAATAAGGCGAAGAATAGAATCCTGAGCCAGATATCAGCTATCAGAGGTATCGCTGATGTTAAGATTTATACAAACGACGGCTTCAATTCGGAAGTAACCAGTGGTAAATTGACACCGGGTAATGTATATAGTTATATTGTTACATTGGATGCTAACTATACGGATGGTGGAAAAACAACAACTTCGGTTGGTTCGCAATTTGTATCGTTTGACAAAGCAACAAATAGTTATAAGGTTAAGAATGTTATTTCCGTAAAGAAAACATCTGTAACGATTGCGTTGCCGGATCGTATCACAAATCCGATCGAGATAGGCAGTGAGTTTGCTTCTGTTCCCGATTTGGCAGCTTATCTGGCCGCCTCTATCAATACGATCAACGAGACGATGTTTACTGAAACCGGATTAACGGCTACAGTAACGGGTATCTCTCAATTACCGACAGCCGATAATACACAGATCGCTTATACGGTGACAGTTTCCGATCCTTCCGATCCGGACTATAAATCGAAATACGATTATACATTTGTGACCGGTGGTTCTGTATCTTCAGGAAATCTGCAGGCGACAGAAAATGTATGTGTATTCAATAACGCCTTGTTGTTTGTAAAGATTTTGCCGACAACAGCAACAACTATGCGTCTGCCGAAGTATTCGGAAACGTATGTGTACGACTGGAAAGCAAAAGACGTAACGACTCTGATAGCCAACGATCTGTTGTTGAAGAATGCTGGTATCCTGACAGTAGAAAAGAACGGAAACAAATATACTCCTAACTATGCCGTGGCTCTTCTGAATGCCCAGGGTACGGTTGTCGGTCAGAATAATGCAGTAGCAGAAGGAACAACGTATGGCTATAAGATCACTATCAACAAGAGCAAATATTTGCAGGCGGTTGATCTTGACATGCAGAATGTGTATGTGGATAATTCCGCAACAGATAAGATTGTTATTACTTTTGTGAACAGCGTTGAAATCAAACTCCGTAACGATGCAAACTTCGTATGTAAGGATGCTTCCGTGACTATGAGCGGTGTTGATTTCGAATATGATTTTGTGGCTGGTATCACGAAAAAGGAAATTATCGAACGCATCAAATCTGCCATCCTGTTTGCCAATCCGGGTCTGGCTGAATATATTGGTGATGTAACATTGCCGAATATCAACCGCGACAGAGATATTACAGATAAAAACGGTGATTTCAAGTCTGCTTATAAAGTCGTATTTACCGATGCTGTAGCAGATTTCAAATCGATCACAGTGAATGGCAGTACAACAGGAGTTACCACAGAAGGTACTTCTTATGTATATACCGGAAACTTCGGCCTGATTGCCCGTCCTGTATTAACGATCAAGTTAAATACTTATACATTCAATAAGAACGACGGTAGCCTGACAGATGAGGTGATAGAACAATGGATTAAAGCAGATCTGCTGTTGACAAATCCGGATCTGATGGGTGTGACTATTTCTTCGGTTCTGTACATACCTCGTACACTGGCTTATACTGTTTTCTTCCAGAGTTCATCAAAGGTAAGAGATGTGAAATTTGATCCGTCCGGTGTTATTGTTCTTCCTAATTTGGGAGGCGGTTTCTCCGGTACTTATATCCGCTCGATCACATTCGGTGATGAGGGTGATATTCCAGGAGTTCCTTACTATATGAATGCGGCACTTCCGGCTTATATCAAGAATCCGCTGACATTCGGCAAGACTGCCGAAGAATATGGAAATGATATCCTGACCGATATCCAGAAACGGATTAAGGCTGACAAAGAAGCTTTATTCCCGCAGATACCTACTTTGAGTAACTGGGGTGGAAAGATTTCTTTGATCTACAACGAATCGGGCAACACATCGGAAGCGATTGCAGATAATTCATATCCGGAGGTAACTAACGTATATGGTTATAAACTGGAATTTGCCAATAAAGCAGACTTCGAGAAATTCTATAAGTTTGCTTACACGGTAAGTGAAGGACAGTTGGAAGCAGACGGAAATGAATTTGTCTACAAACTGTCTGTTGCTATCCAGAAAGCAAAACATAAAGTGACATTGCCATTAGTAAACGTTACTTACCGCGATATCAATACGAAACTTGCTTTGCAGGATTCTATCAAGAATGCTATTCTGGAAGATCCGGCCAATGCTAAGTTCTTTGCAGATGTGGCTAAACTTATGAAACCGGCGAAGAGCTTAACTGTGACTTTGGATGCTCCGGCAGAAGGCCCTGTTCCTGCAAAAGCGGGTTATGGATATACTGTTGTGTTCGCAAATCTTGTCACTAACAATATTGCGATTACACTGACCGGTAGCCAGAAGCTGAATGTAAACAAAGCGGCTATAGAACTAACCTTCCCGGTAACTTCTTACAAATACGGAAGAACTAAAGTCTCTATTGAAAACGACCTGTTGAACAAATTTATCGATGGCAACAACGACCTATTCAGCCTGTATGCTTGCCTGGCAGATAATTTGTCTGATATGTTTACAATAAATCTGGATAATGTAAGTGCTACTCCTCCTGCTGTTGGTGACTATCCTTATACGATTACTGTAAAAGAAGGCCAGCGGACTGCATGGGACAACTTTACATTTACTTATAACGGAAATACAGCATTCGTCGGTTATGCACATCAACAGGGTGACGGTGTTTCAATCGGACAGCGCAAACTGACTGTTACATTGCCTACTTATTTGGCTGCAACCGCCGAAGAAGGAACAGCTGCTAAAGCTGCCTTCACATTCGGTAAAGCAACGAAAGCGGAAATCATCAAACAGATTACCGATGATATCCTGGCATTGAATGCTAAGCTGACAACCGATAATATGGTAGCGGTAGACCTGGTGATTACCAACAAACAGATGGATAAGCAAAATCCGGTGATCGGTAATTACAGCTATACGGTAGAGTTGACTTCCGACGATTATACATTCGTCTATGCTATCGAAGGCGCAGAAGTTACAACTATTCCTGATTCGGAAGCTGTTACTGCTGTAGATGCGGTGAAAGTGGTAGCTCCGGGTATCGTTGTTGCATTCAGCGAAGAACAATTGAAAGGTGTCTGGAGTATTGTAAGCGGTGTTCCTGTTTACGACCTGACAAATCTGACATTGGCTGCCGATGATTATGGATTTAGCTTGGTATCTATCGAGGAAGATCCTGAAAATCAGAAAGCCGCAATGACGGAAGCCCGCTGGAACCAGTTATTTAGTACGAATAAACTACATTGGGCGTTGTATCGTAACAACAAACTGCAATTCCACGGGAATACACTGAATAGCGTATTGGTTGATTCGATCAAGAATAACGTGACTCAAGGTAACTATAAACTTCGTATCGTTGATGCTTCTACATTGAAATCTGCTATCGGTAACTTCGACATACAGCTCGACACTGATCTGGCTAATCTGAAAGTGACTGCGGCAACCGTAGAAGTAAAAGCAGGTAAAGATGTTTATACAAAAGTATATGGAACAGAAGTGACAAAGGCAGCAGACCTGAAGGTTGCACTGAACTTTGTAACTGAACCGACTCTGAAAGCTGCGAAGTTGCTGGCTGAAAAGAACGTGATCGACTTGTTTGAAACAATTCTGCCGGTTGACGAAGATGTGTACGAAGCAGATGCTCCTATAGGCGATTACCAACTCCGCGTAATTGATGATATGACAAGAGAAATGTTGACTCCGGTTATCGGTGTTAAGTTTGCCGCCAGCGAAGCGCAGGCAAAAGTAACTGTAACTCCGGCGCCGTTGACAGCTGCAGATTTGACTGTCACTCTTTCTGTAACCCGTGAATACGGTGAAGATGCAACAGATGCTGACGTTTATGCCGCTGTGACAGGTAAATTGTCTGACGCATTCCAGGCAGAGATCAGCAAATTGCTGAATGCAGAAAATGTGAACCGTACAAGCTGGTTGGATTTGTCGGGTGTCAATAAGAAAACAGACGTTGGTACTTATGAATTACGTCTGACTTCTTCAGCTGCCGCACAGATTGCAGCATTGCTTCCGAACTTCGATATTACAGGTGCTACTATTGTTAATGCTGGTCTGACGGTTACGAAGGCTCCGCTGACAGTACGTGCGAAGAGTTATAGCCGTCCGTATGGCGGTGGTAACCCGGATCTTGAAATCGAGTATATCGGTTTGAAGAATAATGAATATGAAAATCTGGCAGACGTATTCTCTGTAATGCCGAAGATCGCTACGGATGCTAAATCCGATTCACGTGGTTCTTACGACATCTACTTCACGACAGAAGGTGTTGCACGCAACTATACGGTAACGCATGAAAACGGAACGTTGTCTATCGATAAGATCCGTCGTACGATCATCTGGCCGGAAGATCAGCGTAATCTGGTCATACCGGTCGGTGAAACTGTTGAGTTGTCCGCTTACCTGAAATCGGAAGCTGACGGCAAGCCGTCTATCAATGATATCCGTTACGAACTGTCG
The DNA here is from genome assembly GCF_023656785.1 of Parabacteroides caecihominis. Lineage (NCBI taxonomy): Bacteria > Pseudomonadati > Bacteroidota > Bacteroidia > Bacteroidales > Tannerellaceae > Parabacteroides > Parabacteroides caecihominis. Next base: position 150,140 of record NZ_JAMOKS010000010.1, on the reverse strand, counting down.
GGCAACGATCGCGAACGTGTTATCCTGTCTGAAGTTGCCAGAGGCAAGTATGCTGTAACAGGTCATGTACGTACGGAAGGCGACAACTATGTAACCATCACGGTATATGCAGACGGTGACGATACATACGAAGATGCAACTCCTGTAACAGGTACGATCAAAGTGATCGCTCCGGAAGGTGACGCAGCTAAAGTAAACGTGATCGTTTCCAACGTAACAAGTATTTATGACGGCAATCCTAGAACTGTCAGCGTGAAGGTGACCGACGTAGAAACAGGTGAAGAAGTGAAAGACTTCAGTATCTATTATGAAGGCGACCAGCTGGGTTCAGTACCGACAACTTATCCGTCATCACAGGATGCTCCGACAGATGCCGGTGTATATACTGTAACGGTGAAGGCTACACTTGGTTCTGTCACTTATGCTTACACCGCTAAGAATAAAATGGTGATTGCTCCGAAAGCCGTGGTGGTAACAGCCCGTAGCTTCGACATCAAGTACGGCAATGAATTGCCTTCTTATGCAAATGCTTACGATTATAATAAGAATGACTTCCTGAATGGTGAAGACTTTAAGGTTGGTCAGGCTCCGGTTGTACGTATTGAAGCATACAACGGCAAGGCTGGTTCTTATAAACTGACTCCGTATTCGGCACAGGACTTCGGTCGCAATTATGTGGTTACTTATGTTTCCGGATTCCTGAAAGTCAGCAAAGCTGCTTTGACGATCCTGGCAGATAATAAGGAATCGGTTTACGGCAAGGATCTGGAAGAACTGACTTATACAGCTACAGGTTTCGTGAAAGGTGAGACGTTGAAAGATCTTGGTTTCGCTCCGCGTATCAGCTCGACTGTTACAAGAACATCAGATGCAGGAGTTTATCCGATCACATTCTCTGATAACTATACTTCAGACAATTACGAAGTTTCTTACGTGGACGGCAAATATTCTGTTATCGCTGCTTCGCAGAAGATCACATGGAATCCGGAAAGCGTGATCGACGTAGAAGGTGGAGATGTTATTCTGACCGCTTCTGCTTCAAGTAAACTTCCTGTAACATTCAATTCGTCTAACGATGCTGTTGCATACGTGAACCAGATTGGGGATGCATGGATTCTGACTCCGGTTACTTCCGGAACCGTAACGGTTACAGCTATGCAGCATGGTAACAAGAACTATAACGCAGCTGAACCTGTAGTGGTAACATTCCTTGTAGACGACGAATATCTGTCTGTCGATAACGAAAAGATCACAGTAACAGACTACATCGAAGTATATCCGAGACTGTTTACCCATTCTGTAACAGTGGCCGCTCCTTCTGAAATCAAGCAAGTTGAATTGCTGTTGATGAACGGTACGTTGCAGAAAGTAATTCGCAAACCGGGATCTGTTATTGATCTGTCATCGTTTGGATCAGGTATCTATCTGCTCAATGTAACATTGGAAGACGGAACCTTCAAATCAGTGAAGATCATTAAGAAGTAACCTGTAAAACTAATTTAGTATGAAGAAATATATTAAATCAATATTAACATCGAGGAAGCAGCTTATGCTGCTTCCCCTGATGCTTGTTTCAGGCGGTATCATGCAGGCGCAAACGGCTGTTCCCGATACCATATATGTAAGTTTCAATGCCGCAGATCCGGTAACGATGACTTACGGACAGGACATGAATACGGTTGTTTCCGATGCTGGCTTGACAGGTAGTAGTTTTAGTTATCTGTATGTGAAAGCAGAGGACGGTACGACCAGCGGTTTGAATGGAACCGTATCTTTCAAGGACGGTGCTACCGTAGCCAATGTATTGAAATTTTCTGCGACGCCGACAGTCGGAGGCGGACAGGCTCTTGGGTTTGTAGCCGATAATCTTTCGGATTATTTTAGCTATACGGCAAATGGTGAGAATGTAGTTTTCTTTACCAGTAACCGGAATGATGCGACTATAACTCGAACATTGACAGTGAATAAGGCTACATTGAGCATTGCAGCCAAAGACACCAGCCGTTTCTACGGAGACGAAAACCCGGCAACTCCTTGGTCTGCCAAAGACTTTGTGTTCAGCGGGTTCGTAAATGATGAAACGGAGGCTATTTTTACTAATTCACAAGTGAATGTATTGCCGAATGTATCTTTCCCGACTGCAACTAAAACGGCAGCAGCAAATACCTTGCATGTTATTCAGTTGGAAGGTGGACAAGCTCAGAATTATGAGTTGAATCTACAGATATCTACCGGTGGAGCTTCTCTCGGAGGTGTTCTGACGATAAAACAATCTCCGCTGACACTGGCTGTTCCCGACAGCGCACGTTTGTATGACGATGCGAATGTGAAGAACATCTTCGGAAAAGAACTCCTCATCACAGAAGGTACTTTGAAGAACGACCAGACGCTGGAGGCATTATTCGGTACAACCAAACTGCAGGTAGTTCATACGGCTACTTCGGCTGCATTAGGTCAATCAAAAAGTGATGTTGGAACATATAGTTATGAGTTAAATGCTGCAGCAACAACTACAGTGTCGACTACTCTTTCTAACTACGATATCCAGGCAATCGCTGCAGGAAAGTACGAAGTGAAGCAAGATACCATCACGATCACCGTATTCCCGGCTGATGCAGAAGTTATTATCAACGATAAACCGGTCAAGGTAATGCAAAAGATTTACGGTGAACCTAATCCTGACGGTTATTTCTATCTGGCTAAACGTCTGGAAACTGGTAGTGCTCCTTCTTATGCGTTCTCGAAAACAGCTGAGGCAGTAAATTATATTTCTGCGACAGCCGAAGGCGACAAAGGCTTCAAAGTAGTTCCGCTTGCCGGATACTTCGATTATGAAGGCAAGAAAGCAACAGAAAAGACTGAAGTAAACCTGAAGCGTGAGAAACCGAATCAGAAAGAAGACAGCTTGTATGTTGCCAAAGTGGATAACATCGACAAAGTATCTTCGCTGAACTACGCATTCAAAACTGTTGACGGTTCGTTCCTTATCAACCAGCGTCCGCTGGCTGTCTGGAAAGTGATCGTTGACCGTATATATGGTGAAGCCGATAAGGATACGACCTGGACGTTCGAACCGAACGATGCCGACAAAAAACGTGGCTTAGCCATCTTCGATGCGAAATATCAAACAACAACAACTCCTGACGATATCATCGACTTCATGCCGAAAGTTGTCGTTAAGCCGGTTGCTGCCGATAATACGTTGCATGCAGGTTCTTACAACGATACACTGCATATCAAAGTAGTTACCGAAGATAAGTCTATCCAGCCTCCGTTCCAGGCAAAGGACCGTAACTATAAGTTGATCATGAACACGCTGGTTCCCGGTACAATGACCAACGACAGTGTCCGCTTGGAAGTGGCGAAAGCTCCGTTGATCATCCGTCTGGATACAATCAAGAGAGCATACGGTTCAACTGATCCTGAATTTAATAAAGCGGAAGTTCAGAAAGAGTTTATCTCTTACGAAGGCTTCAAGCTCGACGAATCGGCTAACAGCCTGGATTCGACTGCTACCGTAGCTGTCGGAAACCGTATCAAGAACCTGGTTCTTAATAACCGTCCGGCGGGTATCTTACCGGTTGGCACCTATGAACTGACCGGTATCACCGATATCAACAAGGAAAATCCGAACTATGAAATTACAATTGTAGGAAAGGCACGCTATCAGGTGTATCCGGATAACAGTTATGTCATGGTTTGGACTCCGATACAGAATGAATTGATCGTGGGTGACCTGGTTCGTCTGAATGCAGTTGTAAAACAAGGATCGACCGTGATTGCCGAAGGTTCACAGATTATTTACGAATCATCCAATCCAGCTCTGATCCAGGTTGAGAAGGTGGAAAGCATCTGGTATTTGCGTGCAAAAGCGCTGACAGAAAACGATGGTGTTACCATTACTGCCCGCTACAATGCAGAATCCGGACAGGAAGAAGCGTTGAAGTCGGAAGTATTTAAAGTAGTACGCCTGAAAAACGAAGCAGACTACAATGTCGTATTAGGTAATATGGTCTTTGATTACGATGGTAAAGGTAAAGCAGCCGATGTAAAACTGACCGATCTGAAGGGTATTACCACATACACTCCGATCGTCACTTATAACGGTGATTACGATCTGCCGGTCAATGCGGGAACCTATAACATCTCCATCTTTGTGAAACATAACGGTTCCGAACTGCTTGTCCGCAAGGAAAAGATGCAGATCAATCCGCGTGAAGTGTATGTGAAACCGAAGGATGCATTGATCTCTTACGGTGAGGCTTTGCCGTCGACATTCGAATATACTTATTCCGGCTTTATCGGCAGCGACGACTTCAAGGCGTCTTCTGCTCCTTCTGTAAAAGTTTCCGGCGACATAACCGGTGCAGGTAATTATACATTATATGTAGAAGGTGGCGACCCAGGTACAAACTATACAATCGTAGGAGGTATGGGGACACTTACTGTATCGAAAGCTCTGTTGAAGATCAGCGCCGGAACCGTCAACATCGTTTACGGTGATGATATACCGGAATTCAAACCGGTATACGAAGGCTTCGTCGGCAACGATAATCCGGATGCCCTGAACTTCCTTTACACGGTGAAAACGAATGTGAAACCGGTCAATGCCGGCACTTATGATCTGATTATCGACTGTCTGAGTTCGGATGAAGACAACTATGCCGTGACATTGGTTCCTGGCAAGCTGAACATTGCGAAAGCTGCAGCCGGATTACAGTATTCAGTTGAATCGACAACGATTACGGTTGGTGATTCCGTTCTGCTGTATGCGAACTGCGAATCTCCGGCGAAGATATCTTTTGCTGCTGAACGTATTGATATTGCAGGTTTACGTGACCATGTAGAGGGCGTACACGTTATCGGTAAATCCGAAGGTGTAACCAAAGTCTACATGACTATACCGGAATCTACAAACCATCTGGCGTATCGTGATTCTGTGACCTTCAATGTGAAGTTGGGGGCAGTAGGCAATGAGTCGATCACTTTGCAAGGTGTCGGTTTGTATCCTACAATCGTAGAATACAATGCGACAGTTGTTTCCGAAATACCGGTAGAAGCAATCTATGTGATTGATGCATCCGGTAAACTTCAGAAATTGTTCAGGAATCCTGAGCAGGTTATCGACCTGAGCCAGTTGCGTAGCGGTTACTATCTGGTACGGATCGTCCTGACGAATGGCGAAGCGAAGACTGTAAAGATTGTTAAGAAATAGTTCTTTCCTATTTCCCTTTCGGGAAGTGGATAAAAAATCGGAGCCCCTCGGATATTATTCCGGGGGGCTTTTGTATATTTGTCATGTAAACTACTATAAAATAATGTATTATGAGTAAATGTCTACTAAGGATTTTGTGCTGTGTCCTGATTATTAACGGAGCGGCTTTTTTTAGTTATGTGAGTGCCCAGTCTGTTCCCAATGGCGATTTCTCTGCTGAATGGGAGACCGGCTATAATGGAGTCGGCAAGCAACCTGCTTTCTGGAAAGCATCGAATGTCAGTCAGATGGGTGTGAAGAAAGAGTTGGTAACCCGCAATTCGGATGGTTCCGTGCAGTTGACCAACCAGTTTGTCGGGTTGTTCTCAATCGGGTCGAATGCGCCGGCTTATATCTCTTTGGGAACTCCCTGGGTATATGCCAATATTTCGGATATATCCAAGAGTGACGGAGGAACAACCGGAGGAATAGAATTTACCCATCGTCCGGATTCTATTGTCGGCGTATTCAAACGTAAAGTCGTTGCGGAAGAGATTGGCTGGATAGTCCTTTATCTTTGGAAAGGAACAGTCGTTTCCCAAAGTCCGGATGGCAAAGAGTTGATCGATAATGAGAAAGACGTGCTGGCGGAGAATGGCTCTGTTACCCTGATCGGTAAAGCTGAATTTAAAATAGAAGGCGAGTTATCCGACTGGACGCGTATCTCGGTACCTGTCGACTACCTGTCGGAAGAAGCCCCGGAGAAGATGAATATAACTATATCCGGTGCCGATTACCGTAATCGCAGCCTGATAAAGGAGAATAACACCTTGTCGGTGCAAAGTGTGGAACTTATCTATAAAGACCCGGTTTCAACAGAAAAAGTGCAATTGCCATCCGATTTGATTTCTGTCGTTGATAATATCCTGTATCTGAATGGTAATTACAAAAACCTGATGGTTTATGCAATGAGTGGAAAACAGGTCTACTATTCTGCCCGTCCGGGAGAAACCGTTTCCCTGTCCTCACTTCCTGTTGGAATTTATTCCTTGAGAGTCGAAGGAGAACAAGGTGTGCAGACGATGAAGTTCCGGGTTCGTTAAAAGATATTATTATTCGGAGGATGAAGGAGATTCTGACTAGAATGGCGTATATTTGCCCTATATCCAACAAACACTTTAATTTATCAATTTGAAATGAAAAGACTATGTATGGCTGTTATGGCAATGTGTTTATTGCTGTCATGCGGCGAAAAAAGAGAAGAGGCTACACTCTCCGGGTTAATGAAGTCTGATTTTGTATCGGAAGTGGAAGGTAAGCCGACTGCCTTGTATGTGTTGAAGAATAAAAAAGGGGCAGAGGCTTGTATTACAAACTACGGTGGACGCCTGGTTTCTGTAATGGTTCCGGATAAGAATGGTAAAATGACCGATGTCGTGCTGGGTTATGACAATATTGGGCAGTATGTGCAGTCAGACGGAAACTACGGTGCTTTGATCGGACGTTACGGAAACCGTATCAATCAGGGTAAGTTTACTTTGGATGATGTTGAATATACTCTTCCTCAAAATAACGGTGCGCATTGCCTGCATGGTGGTCCGCAGGGGTATCATGCCCGCATGTGGGATGCTAAGCAGCTGAACGACCAGGCACTGGAGTTGACTTATCTTTCAAAAGACGGTGAAGCCGGTTTCCCCGGAAATCTGGATATCAAGGTTACTTATACGCTGACGGATGACAATGCTGTCGGTATCAAATATGAAGCAACAACCGATAAGAAGACGGTTGTGAACCTGACAAACCATAGTTACTTCAATCTCTCCGGTGTTCCCGGTTCCGATGTGTTGGACCAGTTGGTTATGATTAATGCGGACAACTATACTCCGGTAGACAGTACCCTGATTCCCGTAGGTATCAGTCCTGTTGATGGAACTCCGCTGGATTTGCGTACTCCGGTCGCTATCGGCAAACAGATTAACGACCCGTTCCAGCAATTAGTGTTCGGGCGTGGGTATGACCTGAACTGGGTACTGAATACAAACGGCGATAAGAATGTTCTGGCAGCCAAGGCGTATTCTCCGACCAGCGGTATCGCTCTGGAAGTATATACCAATGAACCGGGTATCCAATTCTATACCGGAAACTTCATGGATGGAAAAGATACCGGAAAGCATGGTGTCTTATATCCGCATCGTGGTGCTTTGTGTCTTGAAACACAGCATTATCCGGACAGTCCCAACCATCCGGATTTCCCGAGTGTAGTGCTTAATCCGGGAGAAAAGTACCTCAGTGAATGTATTTATAAGTTTACGGTGGAGTAAGTAGTTCCAGTTTGTAGAAAGGAACGCGGACGACGCAGACGGAGCGCAGAATAACGCAGATAATATTTTAATTAATAAGTCTGCGTTATTCTGCGCTTTCTGCGTCGTCTGCGTCCGGTAATATCCTTTTGGTATATCTTTTTTCTTGTTAATAATTCTTTGCAAAGAATATATATTATTGCTTTTAACTATCTTTGTTTCGTTCAATGGGGAAGCCGTCCTTTGAGTTTCGGTTACTCTCCAGGGGAACGATATGTAAGCGTTTAAGATATTATCTTTGGAACTGAAAATCGCCAAGTTTCTAGTCGGACGAAGATGATAGACAACTGAACGCTCACGCTTGTTATATATACTCCTGTATATAGAATAGAGCGTGGGCTGTTGTCTTATTATTTGTTCGATGGGTGTTTGGCGATACCTCAGTTCCGAATAATGGATTAACAGTTTCCACGCTTCTTTATGATATAAAATGCCAAACGAGGGAAACGGAGCGGCTTGATTGACGTATGAACCCAAAAGAAAGAGAACGGATTGCTGTTTGCCGTGTTTTATTGGATATCGCCGAAGGAACGGAGGGTTATGCCTCCGTATCTGATTGTCCTCATTATCAACAGTTGCAGAATAAAATCCTTTTGACGGAGCAGGATTTCGAGAAGGCACGGGATACCTCGGTCCTGGAAAGTCTGGTGATCCTGAAAGGGGCGCATTACAACACCAAGATGATGTTGGCACTGACCGTATGTGACCTGTATTCAGAGTATATGGTTATTCCGCTTAACTACCGCCTGGTTTTCGAAACATTGATGAGTGCGATTGACTGGCCCATCTCTTTTTCCGAAGTGCTGGCGAAGAGTAAAACGGAATAACAACCTTTAGAACAGGTTATAGTTTGTTCTGAGTACTTTAAATTCTGTGCGGCGGTTTATCTGGTCTGCTATTTCCTGTTGTTCGGGAGTCAGCGTCAGGATAAACTCTTCCGTCAATACATCTCCTTCATTCAGGAAATCGTAGTTCTTAGCCATTTTCTTATTGATAACTTTCGGTACGCTTTCGCCATAGCCTTTGGCTTCCAGGCGTTCTTTTTCGATACCTCCTGCAATCAGGTAATCCACCACTGATTGGGCACGGCGTTGTGCCAGGCGTTCGTTATACTGGTCGCTTCCCTTACGGTCGGTATGCGCTCCCAACTCGATTGTCACGTTCGGGTTGTCGTTCAGCATCTTAATCATTTCATCCAGTGCCTTCTGTGATTCGGGGCGCAGGGTTGCTTTGTCGAAGTCATAGAAGATATTTTCGATAACTACCGGTTTGCTTATCGGGGAGAGGTAGAAGTCTACGATATACGTCTCGTTCTTTTCTTCCGGTCCGGTTTTCAGTTCGAAATTCTGGTTGAGGTAACCGCGGGCACTTGCCATCATTACGTAACGGATATCACGTTCCAGTTCTACGCGGTAGGTACCGTCTTTTTTTGCCAGTACTTTTTCATTCAGACCGTCTTTTCCGACGATGCGGACTGTTGCGTCTTCAATCGGATTCTCGTCCACATCAAACACGATACCTTCGATAAAGATAGTTATGATAGGAAGTTCGAATGAGTACAGGTGGTCGTAGCCGCGGGCGTCATTGCGGTTGGAGCTGAAAAAGCCTTTCTCCTTATCTCCTTCGAAGGTGATGCCGAAATCGTCTCCCATCGAGTTGATGGGTGCTTTCAGATTCTCGACATGCCATTTGCCGGTGCTGTCCTGGGTTGCTTTGAACAGGTCCAGTCCGCCCATGCCCGGATGGCCGTTGGAGGCGAAATAGAGTGTGACGGAATCGCGTACGTACGGAAACATTTCGTCGCCCGGTGTATTGATGTCCGGCCCTAGGTTTTCCATGGGGCCGAAGTCATTACCTACGAGCCGGGAGCGGAATATATCTTTTCCCCCGAAACCGCCGACAGCGTCCGATACATAATACAGGTATTTCCCGTCGGGCGAGACTGCCGGGTGTCCCAGGGCAGTAACCGAGTCTTTCACGATGCTGGCACGCGTCCCTTTTCCCCATTTGGCGCTACTGCGGGTGGATACATATATTTCTGACGTGCGCGGTCCTTCCGGGTCCTGTGCGCAGTAGGTGTAGTACATGGTGTTGCCGTCTTTCGAGAAAGAAGGAGTTCCTTCATCAAATTCGGTGTTTACTTCATCTTCCAGTTCGACGGGGGCGAGCCAGTTGCCCTGTTCATCCTGTTTGATCAGGAAGAAGTCGTTGTTTCGTTGGCCGGTGATGGCACTGATCGTTTCGTCTTTGTCCTTGTTGGCACCTTTCGGTGTACGGGAAGAGGTGAAGTAGAGTTGGTCGTATTTCTCACCGTAAAGCATCGGGCAGAATTCGCCGCGGCGCGAGTTGAATTTCTCCATCCGCTTGACGATATAACGGTTCGGGTTTTGTTTCCATTGCGGGGCCAGTTCGCTTCCTTTGATACCGTTGAGGGCCAGTTGGCTTTCCGGGTTTAATAACAGGAAGTCGTTGTAATGGCGTATGGCGTCCATATATTTCCCGCTTTTCTGGTACATCTGTCCCAGGCGCAGGCTCACGATACTGTCGGGATAGTCATAGCGCAGCGCATTCATATAGGCACTGGTCGCCCTCGGAGTGTTATTGATAAGCCGGTTACATTCAGCCATCCGGTAGGCGATATACCCGCGTAAATCCCGTTTCTGCGGAGACGTTTTCGTATACACCTTCCGATAAATAGCCGCCGCCTCAAAGTATTCACCAATCCGTTGCTTCTCTTCTGCATCGCTCAGCTTCGCCGATTTGCAGGAAAACAGCAGTAATGCGGTTAAAAACAGTAGTATATAGGGAGTAATCTTCTTATTCATCACCGGATAATCTTTATATTATGTAATAACGAACGGATTGATAGGATATTGCCCGGACCGGGATTCATTATTATAATAGCAGCGAACTATCCCCATAACTCAAAAAACGGAAATTATGTCCCAGGGCATAATCATAGATGTTCTTCCAATCGCCTTTTACGAAGGCTGAGATTAACAGCAGCAAAGTGCTTTTCGGCTGGTGGAAGTTGGTGACGATTCCTTTTACAATCTTGAATTCATATCCTGGGGCAATGATAATCTGCGTGGCTGTAATCAACGTATTCAGCTGGTGTTTGTCCAGATAATCGAGTATGTTTTGCAAAGCCTCGGCCGGTGTCAGGCGGTTATTGGCGTCCTCATACGGCATCCATTGTCTGACAATCAGCTCTTCGGAAGTCGCATCCGGATGGGCGGCAAGCGTGACGCCGATATAATACAGGCTTTCGAGCGTGCGGACAGAAGTCGTACCGACAGCAATGATTTTGCCGAAATTCTGCATTACCCGTTCAATAGTGCTGCGGCGTACGGAGATATATTCGGTATGCATTTCGTGCCCTTCTATCGTTTCGCTCTTGACAGGTTTGAATGTCCCGGCCCCGACATGCAACGTCAGTTCTTCACGACCGAAACCTTTGGCATCCAGGTCGGCCAGTACTTCCGGTGTGAAATGAAGTCCGGCTGTCGGTGCGGCAACCGAACCTTTTATCTTGGAGTAAACAGTCTGATAAGTCTTTAAATCACTTTCTTCCGTTTTCCGGTGAAGATACGGAGGTATCGGAAGTTCTCCCGCGGCATCCAGTACTTCGGCAAAGCTGAAACCGCCATCCCAACTGAAACGTATCTGATGCGTCTCTCCGTAACTCTGTACTTTTTCGGCAGATAGTCTGACCGTCTGGCCCGCGACGGTAATCTCCCGGGAAAGAACCGGCTCCTTCCATTTTTTAGCGTTTCCTATCAGGCAAATCCAGTTACATGCTTCTGTCTGCTGAAAGATAAGTTCATAATCGTGCGGGGCGGCAGGGTCGAGGCAGAATACTTCGATTTGTGCCCCTGTTGCACGTTGGAATAACAGCCGTGCCTGGATTACGCGGGTATTGTTGAATACCATCAGTGAGCCTTTCGGCAGATAATCCGTAATATGCTTGAAGACGCTTTCGCTGACCTTTCCGTCACGGTAAAGTAATAATTTGGACTCGTCCCGCTTGGGTAGGGGAAACTTGGCGATTCGTTCATCTGGCAACGAATAATTATAATCTTCAATACTTATCTGTTGAGTTTTTGTAACCATTGCTATCTCTGTTTATCAGGCACATTCTTGTTGAACCCGGGTGCAAAAGTACAAATTTGTATGATATTATGGTATAATGAAGTATCTTTGTCGATACGAAATATAAACGACAAAAGCTATGAGTAATATAAAGGTAGGTGATAAAGTCCGCTTCCTGAATACAACGGGAGGCGGTATCGTGCGTGGTTTTAAAGGAAAAGACCAGGTACTGGTGGAAGATGAAGACGGATTCGACATTCCGGCGCTGATTCGTGAATGCGTTGTGGTTGGCGGAGAGAATGAGATGCAGGTGCATAGTTCGAACCGTCCGAAAGTACAGCCGCAACCGCAGGTGCAACAGTCGGCCCCTAAACCGCAGCCGAAACAGGAGGAAGTGAAAATAGAAGAAACTGCCGAGGGGGAACGGATGAATATCTACCTGGCTTATCTTCCGCTCGAACCGACAAAGGTCATGCAGCAAAGCGGTTATGAAGCCTATTTCATCAACGACAGCAACTACTATCTGTTCTTCAACTATATGAACCGCCATAACAACAGCTGGGTCAGCCGTTACAATGGTCTGATAGAACCGAATACGAAAATCTTCCTGGAAGAATTCGGCAAGGAAGACCTGAACGACCTCGAACGGATATGCGTGCAGCTGATTGCTTTCAAGAAGGACAAACCTTATTCCCTGAAGAACTCCATCTCCGTAGAGTTACATCTCGATACGGTCAAATTCTATAAGCAGCATTGTTTTATGGAAAACGATTTCTTCGAGGAAGACGCAATGGTGTATCCCATCGTTCGCAACGACGTGCCGGAAAAGGAATTGCTTGTTTCTGCGGCCGACCTGAAAGAGGCGATGTATCAGAAAGCTCAGGAAGACCGTCGTGCCTCTCAGACTATCGTGAAGAAGAAATCGGACAGCGCCGTATTGGAAGTCGACTTGCATATTACGGAACTGCTGGACAATACAAACGGATTGAGCAACGCGGATATGCTGACCTACCAGTTGGATAAATTTCATGAAATACTGGGTAAGTACGCAAATCATAAAGGACAAAAGATTGTCTTTATCCACGGCAAAGGGGATGGCGTTCTGCGTAAAGCGATAGAAAAGGAACTGAAAACAAGATACAAACAATACTATTATCAGGATGCTTCTTTCCGTGAATACGGTTTTGGAGCCACTATGGTGACTATCAAATAAGAATTACCTCCTGATAAACAGCCAATAACAACCGGGTAAATCTTATTTACCTTTGCAGGAAATCTGTTGCCGACAGTGTCGAAAGCTTTGCCGACAGCGTCGACAATTTTGCTGACAGTGTCGACAATATTGCCGACGTCGTCGGCAACAACTTCCCTGCTGAGGAAAAAGGTATTAGCTCCGGTTTATAACAGCAACAAGCTATGGCAACCGAAATAGAAAGGAAATTCATTGTAAAGGGAGACTTCTCTAAAGAAGTCTGCAATTCCCAGCGTATCGTGCAAGGTTACATCTGTTCGCAGCCCGGTCGTACGGTGCGTATCCGTATAAGAGGTGAGAAAGGTTTTCTTACCATTAAAGGCCCTTCCGATGATAAAGGCCTGAGCCGTTACGAGTTCGAGCAGGAGATTCCTTTGCCGGATGCCGAACAGCTTCTGACCCTCTGTGAACCGGGAGTTATCGACAAAGTGCGCCATCTGGTCCGCGCCGGCAAACATACCTGGGAGGTTGATGTCTTCCACGGAGCCAACGAAGGCCTGGTTATGGCCGAAATAGAACTGGCCTCCGAAGATGAACCGTTTGAGAAACCCGACTGGATAGGGGAAGAGGTCAGTGGCGACCGTAGATATTACAACTCGATGCTGACTAAGGAACCCTATTCCCAATGGACAAAGAAATAATAATAATTTAAACAATAAAACACCATGAAGAAAATCTTATTATCCGTTCTGGTCGCCGCTTTGTCATTGCCCGCTGTTGCGGACGAAGGCATGTGGTTGCTTCCGTTGCTCCAGCAGCAGAAGTTTCCGGAAATGCAGGCGCTGGGACTTAAATTGCAGGATTACGATATCTACAGTCCTGATTCCGCATCCCTGAAAGATGCAGTCGTTATCTTCGGCGGAGGCTGTACAGGTGAAATCGTTTCGCCGGACGGCCTGTTGCTGACAAACCATCATTGCGGATACGGCCAGATACAACAACACAGTACGCTGGAACATGATTATCTGACCGATGGCTTTTGGGCAACAACCCGCGACCAGGAATTGCCGAACCCCGGACTGACCGTCACCTTCATCGACAAGATAGACGATGTAACCGACTATGTAAAGAAAGAACTGGAGAAAGATACAGACCCGCAAAGTATGAACTTCCTTTCCCCGAAATACCTGAACGGGTTGGCGAAAGCCAAAGTCGGAGAAAAGTTCCTGCAGGATAATCCCGGTACGGAAGTAGAGATTAAGGCTTTCTACGGAGGTAACGTATATTATATGTTCACGAAGAAAATCTATTCCGACATCCGTCTGGTCGGTGCTCCCCCTTCATCTGTCGGTAAGTTCGGTGCGGATACCGACAACTGGATGTGGCCACGTCATACCGGCGACTTCTCCGTCTTCCGTGTTTATGCCGAAGCGAACGGTAATCCGGCGGAATATTCCGAATCGAATGTCCCGCTACGTCCGAAACGCTGGTTTAAAATATCCGTCAAAGGTGTTGAAGAAGACGATTATGCCATGATGATGGGATTTCCCGGCCGCACAAACAAGTACTATACCTCCTGGGAGGTGGCCGAACGTCGCGATATAGACAATACTGTCCGTATCAATATCCGTAACCTTCGCCAGGAAGTCATGTTGGACGAGATGCTGAAAGACCCTTCTGTCCGTATCCAGTACGCCAGCAAATATGCCGGTTCGACCAATGCCTATAAGAATGCTATCGGAAGCAACTGGGCAATAAAGAAACGTAACTTCGAGCAGGTAAAGAAAGAAGAACAAGACCGTCTGATTGCCTGGGCGCAAAAGAATAACGAATCAAGCTACCCGGAAGCCTTGTCGACCCTTGAACAGATAGTTTCCGACCGGAAAGACCTCCGTTTCCGTAGCTGGATGCTGGATGAGGCCATCCAGCGTGGAATTGAATTTACAAAAGTACCGACAGAGGTGCAGTCCGTCAGTGATGCCCTGAGCGGAAAAGACCGCAACGAGCAACAGAAACAAATCCGTCTGCTGGATATGGCTTACCATCGTTTCGCCGATAAGGATTATGCCCCGGAAGTAGACAAGAAGATTGCAAAGGTCATGCTGAAGGAATACCGCCGCCTGGTTCCCGCAAAGTCCCAGCCTGCTTATTTCTCTTTGATTGACAAGAAATTCAAGGGTGATGTAGACCGTTTTGTAGATTACCTGTTCGATAAATCTATCTACGGGAGCGAAGAGAACTTCGACAAGTTCAAAACGCGCCCTTCCGTGAAAGCCCTGGAGCAGGACCCGATGATCTTGTTTGCCAAATCCGTGCAGGAGGAAAAAGCGAATCTGAATGCCGCCCTGGCCGATTTCGATACCGGATATGCGTTGGCTCATAAAGAATATGTAAAAGGATTGCTGGCAATGTATCAGGATAAAGCCAATTTCCCCGATGCCAATTTCTCTCTGCGCCTGACCTATGGACAGGTGAAAGGCTATCGTCCGAAGGATGCCGTTTATTATAACTGCCAGACCACTCTGGACGGTGTGATGGAAAAGGAAGATTCTACGAATTGGGAGTTTGTTGTACCGTCCCGCCTGAAAGCGCTTTATGAAGCCAAAGACTTCGGCCGCTATCAGATGCCCGACGGACGAATGCCGGTAGCCTTCAGCGCAACGACCCATACTACCGGAGGTAATTCCGGCAGTCCTGTCCTGAATGCGAACGGCGAACTGATTGGTATCAACTTCGACCGTAACTGGGAAGGTGTAGGCGGCGATATCCAGTACTTGCCGGACTATCAGCGCAGTATCATCGTCGATATCCGTTATGTATTATTCCTGATCGACAAATATGCCGGAGCCGGCTATCTGCTGGAGGAGATGGATTTGGTAGAATAATAGGAAAGAAATCTGAATTCCGGATAGCTGGATGTGAACGTCTGGGCTATCTGGGAGGGATTAAAGCCATAAAAAAAGCGAATGATTGATACAATCACTCGCTTTTTTTATATTCTGATATAATTAAAACATGCCTTTTTCAAGTTCAGCTGCTTTTACGCGGAAAATATATCCGTTACGTGAGAATACTAATTCTCCGTCTTCTTTCTTTTTCTGGTTAACTAAGCGTTGAAAAGCTATATTGGCTCCTTTAACTATATTCTCTTCAAATTCTCTTACTTCTTGTTCACTCATGATGTTCAAGTTTAGTGTAAATATCCGAATTATATATCTCTTTTTTTTCATTCTTGAATCCTTTGGCGATTACTTCCATCGGAGACATAGAATTGTCTGTTACCATCCAATAATCACTAATGGGGATATATAGTTCAAAAAGATTGTGAATACCCGCCTCGTATCTGCGACGGATAGTACTTTCCGGTATGTTATGACCACCGGCAGCCACTCTCATTTTTACCCGTTCCACTGCCAAATCCGGCGTATTCAACCAGAAATATAACAATGTCACATAATATCCTTCCCTTTGTGCTTCCCTGATCAGGTTTGCGACTGATCGGGTGGCGAGCGTAGTTTCCATTGCAAAAGTCTCACCGGCTGCGATGAGTTCTTTGATGCGCTTATACATAATACGGCTTGCTTCTACAGCTACGGCGATACTATCTGCATTAAAAGGGGAAAGCCCCTTGGCTATCTCGTCGGAATTCACGAACTCCTTACACTTCAACATTTCTGGAAGTATTGTAAAGGAAGCCGTTGTTTTTCCTGCTCCGTTGCAACCTGATATTATATATAAATATGGCACTATTTGCTGCTTTTGACAGGGCAAATATAGATAATAGTTTTATATGTTGTACAATTTATTTCTCAAAAATCGTGAAAATGTGCAGAATTTGTACGAATAACCCCGCATTTCGTTGTTTCGGAGGGCTGTTTTGTTAAAATTAGACCCATAAAAGGTCGCTCATGATGCCATCGGAGATAAAAATTCCTTCCCTGGAAAGGAGTAAAGTTTCGCCTTTTTGAATAAGCAGGCCCTGTTTAAGGTAAGGGCCTGCCTGCTTTTGGCAGTAGGCAAGTATCTCTTTTCCGAACAGTCTTTGAATTTCAATTAAACTGACGCCCCATATGGTGCGAAGTCCGGTAATAATGAAGTCATTGTAGCGGGTGTTTAAATCCAGTTCCTCTATTTCTATGTCGGGTGAACCGCTGTCGATTCCCCGGAGATAGGCTGGGAGTGAGGATATATTCCATTGGCGGCTTATTCCGTTATAGGAATGGGCGGACGGGCCTATCCCCAGGTATTTCCTGCCGGTCCAGTACGAGCTGTTATGGCGGGAGAGCATTCCGGGACGTGCAAAGTTGGATATTTCATACTGCTGATATCCGTTTGCCGTCAGCCGTTCTATCAGTGAGGTGAAAAGGGCTACGCTGACCTCTTCTTCTACGGGAGAAATCTTTCCGGCTTCCTTTAGTTTATATAAAGCCGTTCCTTCTTCATATATTAAATGGTAAGCGGAGATGTGTGGAATGTCGAGTCGGATAGCGGTGTCGAGATTGGCTTCCCATTCTTTTACTGTCTGTCCCGGCAGGCCGTATATCAGGTCGATGCTGATATTTGATAAGCCGTTCTCCTTGCATAACTCGACTGCCCGCAAGGCCTGTTCCCGGTTATGGCGACGGTTCAGGAAGCGGAGGTCCTCTTCCTTGAAACTTTGTACTCCCATACTGACACGGTTAAAGGGTAGTGAGCGCAGGGAGGCCACATATTCGGGTGTCATATCGTCCGGATTGGCTTCCAGGGTGATTTCCTGACAATGGCTAACATCGAAGAGCCGGTGGATGGCATTGAATATACGGTCGAAATCCTTCGCCTCCAGTTGGGATGGTGTCCCGCCACCGAAATAAATGGTTTCGACAGGTTCGCCATCCGTATACTCCTTGCGTAATTCCAGTTCACGGACCACGGCGGCAAGGCACGGCTCTTTGTACTTCATCTCCGTATTGGAGAAAAAATCGCAGTACAAACAACGTTTTGCACAAAAGGGAATATGGATATAAAGACCTGCCATTATTTGAGTATCGTCCATAGTTTTTGAGGGTCTTGACGGGTATCCCAAATCAATGCTACATATATTACATCTTTATCTACTGTGTAATATATTTTACAATGTTTTTCAACTAAATATCGGTAAGGTGGAGCCCAATCGGTTGTATTTTGCTCAATGGTTCCCATAAGAGGAAATTTTTTTAGCAGATTAATATGCTGATATATAGATTCTACAATATGTTTGGCTTTAGAAGTGCCAAAGGTTGTCTGGTTAAATCTAAATATCTGCTCAATTTGTTGTTTTACAAGAGGATCCCAGATTATTTTCATTGTAAGGATTTTATGAAGTCACTCATTTCCTGCTCTTCGATATAGTTTCCGCTCTTTTTATTATTTTCAGCTCGGTTTAACAATGCATTCAGGAGTTCGGAAGGCATATCATACGTTTTGGTCGGAGAGTCGGATAGTAACTTTTTAATGTACTTCTCGGCTTTAGCCAGTTTCTCGTTATCCAGTTGCATCAGAGCTTCAACCAGATCCATTTTACGTGCTTTTAATTCCATAGTTGTCATAGTAATAATCTTAATTTATATCTATTATACAAAGGTACGAAAAAATATCCCAGAAGAGGCCTGTTACATAACATAGTTCTCAAACACGGGGCAGATAATTGTTTTTTTCCTGTACATTCTCTAATTTGCGGCCTCGTGAGTAATTCACGTAATGATATTTATTGTTAAACTCAAAATACCTGATATCATGAAAGTATACCAAACAAACGAAATTAAGAACATCTCTATCTTGGGAAGTTCGGGCTCTGGGAAAACCACTCTCGCTGAAGCAATGCTTTACGAGGGTGGAGTTATAAAACGTCGTGGCTCTGTGGACGGAGGAAATACAGTGAGCGACTATTTCCCGGTTGAGAAAGAGTATGGATACTCAGTGTTCTCAACCGTTTTCAGTGTTGAGTGGCAAGACAGGAAGCTGAACTTTATCGATTGTCCGGGTTCGGACGACTTTATCGGTGGAGCTGTTTCAGCCCTGAACGTTACCGATACGGCACTGATGGTTTTGAATGCCCAGTATGGTGTGGAAGTGGGAACAATGAACCAGTTCCGGTATACAGAACAATTTCATAAACCCGTTATCTTCGTTGTCAATCAGTTGGATAACGATAAAGCGGACTACGACGGAACAATTGCCCAGCTGAGAGATCAGTTTGGCAGCAAGATTGTTCCTATCCAGTATCCGGTTAATACAGGAGCCTCTTTCAATGCCGTTGTCGATGTGTTGAAAATGAAGATGTATCGCTGGAAACCCGAAGGCGGTGTACCTGACGTACTGGAAATTCCGGCAGAAGAGATGGACAAAGCCATGGAACTTCACAAAGCGCTCGTTGAGGCAGCAGCCGAAAATGACGATATGCTGATGGAAAAGTTCTTCGAAGAAGGCACTTTGAGCGAGGACGATATGCGTGCCGGTATCCGTGCCGGTTTGGTTATCCGCGGTATGTTCCCGGTATTCTGCGTTTGTGCAGGACGTGATATGTGCGTTCGCCGTACGTTGGAATTCCTTGGAAATGTGGTTCCTTGTACCGACAAGATGCCTCGTCCGGTAACAACCGAAGGCGTGGAGGTTACTCCTGTAGCCGATGGCCCGACAAGTCTGTTCTTCTTCAAGACTACTATAGAACCGCATATCGGCCAGGTTTCCTATTTTAAAGTGATATCAGGAAAAGTAAAAGCAGGAGACGATTTGCTGAATGCCGACCGTGGTTCGAAAGAACGTATCGCACAGTTATTCTCCGTTGCCGGACAGACTCGTAACGAAGTGTCTGAAATGGTGGCAGGCGATATCGGTGCAACAGTGAAGCTGAAAGATGTGCGTCGCGGTAATACCCTGAATGGTAAGGGATGCGATTATAAATTCGACTTTATCAAATATCCGGACCCGAAATACCGCCGTGCCGTTAAGCCGGTTAATGAGTCGGATGCGGAAAAGATGATGGAAATCCTGAACCGTATGCGTGAAGAAGACCCGACATGGGTTATCGAACAGTCTAAGGAATTGAAACAGACAATCGTTTCCGGACAGGGAGAATTCCACTTGCGTACGTTGAAATGGAGAATTGAAAATAATGATAAGCTGCCGATTGAGTATCTTGAACCGAAGATTCCGTATCGTGAAACCATTACAAAGGCTGCCCGTGCTGACTATCGTCATAAGAAACAGTCCGGTGGTGCAGGCCAGTTCGGTGAAGTTCACTTGATTGTAGAACCTTATTATGAAGGTATGCCGGCTCCGGATATGTATCGTTTCGGCGGACAAGAATATAAAATTAGCGTACGTGATACGCAAACTATTGATTTGGACTGGGGTGGTAAGCTGGTATTTATTAACAGTATCGTTGGTGGAGCCATCGATGCCCGTTTCTTGCCGGCTATTCTGAAAGGTATTATGGCACGTATGGAACAGGGACCGTTGACCGGTTCGTACGCCCGTGATGTGCGCATCATTGTCTATGATGGCAAGATGCATCCGGTAGACAGTAATGAAATTTCTTTCATGTTGGCCGGTCGTAATGCCTTCAGTACTGCCTTTAAAGAAGCTGGTCCAAAGATTCTCGAACCTGTTTATGATGTAGAAGTTTCCGTTCCGGGTGATTATCTGGGTGATGTAATGAGCGACTTGCAAGGACGCCGTGCCATCATTATGGGTATGAACAGTGAAAAAGGCTTTGAAAAGTTGTTGGCTAAAGTTCCTTTAAAAGAAATGTCCAACTATTCAACTTCTTTGAGTTCTATTACCGGTGGCCGTGCTTCATTCACAATGAAGTTCTCTGCTTACGAACTTGTACCGTCAGATGTACAGGATAAGCTGTTGAAGGCTTACGAAGCTACTCAGTCAGAAGATTGATTAATAAATTAGTATCTAACTATAAGGCATCCTCTTTGGGGGATGCCTTTTTTGTTTCTTTTAGCTGGTATCGCAAGTCGTTTTTTCCTTAAAACTCCTGTTTCAACTGCTCTAACGTATGGAATACTGCCGGGCAGGTCTCTGCATTCTTAATTGTCAGTGCATGTATCTGGTAGAACTTTTTCCGGTCCGTATGCGGATATTCCCGGCAGGCTTTCGGACGGTCCTCATAAATACTGCAATAATTGTCGCTTCCCAGGAAGGGGCAAGGCATTGAACGGAATACATACTCCTTATCTTCGTCGATATGCAAATGTCGTTGAACGACTTCGTGTGGTTTGATACGCAATGCTTGTGCAATCCGTTCGATATCACGGTCTGTGATGCGCGGTCCCAATGTTCGGCAGCAATTCCCGCAGTCCAGGCAATTGATAGAATCGAATACCTCCTGGTGAATGGCATGTATCGTGTCGTCCAGTTCCCGGTGACGGTTCTTCTTGATAGATTTGAAAAAAGTCTTTGTTTCCTTCTCTACTTTTTTAGCTCTCTCAGGGAGGGAGTTAATATCCATAAAATGATTATGTTTTAATTTGAAAGGGCAAATGTAAGCATTTACGGTGGAAAAAGAAAAAGCATCTTCATACGGTTGTTGCAATGCTGTAACAGCGGTTGCGTTTCTTTGTGTAGTGTAAATATCTTACGTATGAAACTAAGAAAATATTATCCGACCGTTGTGCTTTCTGACATTCACCTGGGTTCTGAACATTCCAGGACGAAAGAAGTAACCAATTTCCTTAAACATATTGACTGCGACCGTCTGATCTTGAACGGTGACATCATTGATGGCTGGCAACTTCAGAAATCCGGCAAGCGATGGAAGCAGGCACAAACCGATTTCTTTAAAGTCCTGATGAAAATGATGGAGAAGAAAGGAACGCAAATCATTTATATCCGTGGTAATCACGATGATTTCCTCGATAAACTGGTTCCTTTCCGGTTCTCCAATATCTCTATCGTAAAAGACTATTTGCTGAACAGCCACGGGAAGCGTTACCTGGTGACCCATGGCGATATCTTTGATACGATAACAACGAATATGCGTTGGCTGGCGATGCTGGGCGATATAGGTTATACTTTCCTGTTGTGGCTGAACAAGATTTATAACAAGAATCGGGAAAAGCATGGTAAACCTTATTTCTCCCTCTCGCAGCATGTGAAACACCGGGTGAAGAGTGCTGTCTCTTACATCTCCGATTTTGAAAAGGAGCTGGTAAAACTGGCACAAGCCAAACGCCTTGACGGAATTATCTGCGGTCATATTCATCAGGCGGCAAATGTTCGGTACGGCAATGTTCATTACCTGAATTCCGGCGATTGGGTGGAAAGCATGACTGCCCTGGTTGAAAATGAACAAGGAGAGTGGAATATTCTGACTTACAATAAGGCAGAGTACGATATGGAGGAAGAATCTGTTTCAAAACCTGTATTATATGCTGAAGTGATATGAAAATGCTGTTTATCATACAAGGGGAGGGTAGAGGTCATCTGACACAAGCCTTGTCTCTCCGGCAGAAGCTGGCAGACGAAGGCCATCAGGTTGTCGGTGTGCTTGTCGGGAAAAGTCCGGCCCGTCGTATCCCTGATTTCTTTATGGAGAAAATCAATGCACCGGTCTATTCTTTTGAAAGTCCGAACTTTCTGCCTACGGCAAAGAATAAGCAGGTTAATTTGCTGAAAAGTATAGGATATAATGTATTGCGACTGCATAAATATACGGCTAGTATACACTATATTAACCGGATGATAAAGGATACAGGTGCAGATGTGGTAATCAATTTTTATGAGTTGTTGACGGGACTGACTTACTTGTTTTGCCGTCCGAAAGCGATGATGGTTTGCATTGCTCACCAGTATCTTTTTCTGCATCCTGATTTCTCTTTTCCCAAGCTGAATGCAGTCTCTTTATCTTTGTTGAAGTTTTTCACCCGTGTAACGGCTATTGGTGCTACGAAAAAGTTGGCCCTGTCATTTCGGAAGATGCGCGAAGTTCCGGCAGATAAGATGGTGGTAGTACCTCCTTTATTGCGTAAGGAAATAATAAATAAGACTCCCCGAAAAGGTAGCTATCTGCATGGCTATTTGTTGAATAGCGGATTCGGTGAGGAGGTGAAAGAGTGGCATACTGCCCATCCGGAGGTTCCGATGCATTTCTTTTGGGATAAGCGGGGAACCAAAGAAACCACAAAGATTGACGATACACTTTCTTTTCATCAGTTGAACGATATCCGTTTTGTCAAATATATGGCAAATGCCAAAGCGTATGCAACGACAGCCGGTTTCGAATCTGTTTGCGAAGCGATGTATCTGGATAAGCCTGTCCTGATGGTTCCAACCCATATTGAACAGGCCTGTAATGCTTATGATGCATCTTTGTCGGGAGCGGGTACGGTGGCCGAGCACTTCGATTTGGATGCTTTGCTGCATTTATCAGAAACCCACCAGCCGAATCCTGTATTCCGCCATTGGGTACAGCAGGCGGATTGGTTAATCCTGCGTGAATTCCGTGAAGATTTGTTGATGGAGGAGATGCCATCATCCGTTTGGCATCGCTTGTCTATGCATTGGGTGTATAGGGTGACGAAGACATTTTCGATTTAACCGGTATCGCATTTTTGTGATAAGTTTTTATTGCGTTAAAGCGGTAATGGCTCTTCGCCATTATTTATTCCGGTTAGTTTATATATAATATTAATGTACGTGTACATTTTATAATGCTTGCTTATAGCTTTCCTTATCTGGGTTCCCTTTTCATGTTCCTGGTTATAATCCGGAAATGGGAAAGGAAAATAAGGTTTGTCATTTTTATCCCCGATTTTGTACAAACTATCGTATTCAATTGATAAGAAAGGATATGACCTGATAAAAAAATCAATGAAAATAATTGTGGATAAAAAACTATTGTTTACTTTTGCTGAAGTATTTGACGATCGTATGAAAAGCCGGTAGATAAGACCGGTATTATTAGATAGAACTTTAAATTACTTAGTATTAATATTAAATTTTTGATTATGAACAAAAAGTTTTCTACGCTTTTAGCCAGCGTGTTGCTGGTTGGATCCGTTTCTGCTAATGCGCAGGTTTATGCGGATCAGGTATCAAAGCTTGAAAAGGGATTTTATGCCTTGAATGCTTCCGGAACAGCGGTTACAACGACAGATGGTTCTACTGTTGTAGGTAAAAATCTTCAGGTTGTAGATGGTAAATTAAAAGTTGCGAATGATCTGACTTCAGATTATAACAATGCTTTGTGGACAATCACTGCCAGTGCAACAAATTCAAATCACTTTACCTTGGTGAATAAAGCTACAGGTTTGGCTATTACATTCGATCCGAAGACTGCTGTTGTTGCTGATAAAAATGGTGCAGTAACGGCACCTGCAACAGGTCAGTTATTAACAGGTCAGAGTATGGCTTGGGGATGGGTTGCAAACTCTTACTCAGATGAGTTGGAAGCTCCTAAAGCATTAACTTATGCATTGTCTGTTGACTCAACAATGGCTTTGGCTACTGCTACAGACGGTACTGTTTTTGCTTATAAGTATGCTAATGCAAAACCAGCAACAGGTGTTACAGCCTTGACTATTCAAGCTACTAAACCGACAACAGTAGCAATGACAAAAGATGATCTGAATGTTTTGGACGGTGGTACAAATGGTCTGTATTTCACTTTAACTCCAAAGAAAAAGGATCTGAAAGTTGATATGATCAGTGGCGTTAAATTCCAGGCTGAAGATATCACTGGAGGTTATGTTGCTTTGAAAGAACTTGGTACTAAAAAGTATCTGCGTGTAGATACTGCTGTTCATGTTGCTACCGGTTTGAATAAAGATAATCTTTATCAATTGGCTCGTAAAGAACTGAAAACAGGTGAAACTACTGCAGCTTCTGTTCCTAACCATTTTAAGATTGTAAAAGATTTGTTTAAAGACAGCGTTTTTGTTTCAATCAAACAAGATGGTTCAAGATTTACGTATGATGAAGCAGGTAATGCAACTGGTTCACAGTGGGCTACAGCTATGGTTTTGACAGGAACTCCTCATGCAGCAGCTGATTATTGTACTTTGTCAAGCATCTTATTAACTCCGACTACAGAAGTAATGACATTCTACAAACCGGCAGTTCCTACTTCTGCTACATTGGTAGAGGAAAACTTGCTTTTTGCAGTTTCTGATCCTGCAACAGCAAGCGACTATAAAACATCTGTAGCTGACGGTTTGTATTATATTAAGAACTCTAAAGGTCAGTACTTAGCATCTCCGATCTACAATAACGGTGATGAAGCAAAATGGGTAACTGTTGATGCTAATGAACAGAGCGTTGCTAATATGCCTGCTTATCAGTGGGTTGTATTAAAAAATAATACACTCTCTTATTTTGCCGATAAATCTACAGTGGAAATTATCAACCGTGAATTTGCAGATTTGAAGACAAATGCAAATCAGTTGTATAAAAATGAAGGTGCTACTTATTACTATGCAGGAGCTGAATTTGATGATTTGGCAATTACTGACTCTTTAGTATTCGAACAGATTACAGATAAAGCTGTATTAGGAAACGAAAATCTTGGTTACAAGAAATTGACTGAAAACGAATTGAAGGTTAATCGTTATACATTCAATTACTTCAATCCGTATGTAAGCGACAAATATATTGGTAAGTCAACGGATTCTTTGTTAGTTGTAATGGATGGTATTATTCCGTTTGAATTAACAGCTGGTACTGAAGAAGCTTATGGTTATACAGTACCTGCTAAAGGAAACCGTATTGCGGATTTGAAACAATTGAAGAGACAGTCTTATACAATGGTTTCTCCTTCTGCAAAGGGTAACTTGAAGTTCGGTCAGAATGTAGAACATAAATATGTAATTTCTAAAGAAAACGATATTACAGCTACTCCTTTCTACTTCAAAGAAAATAACTATGCTAAGCGTGCAAGCGATGACGCAAAGAACAGTTTCTATGCTTTGGTTACATTTGATGTAAATGCTTCAACTGCAGATGATATCAATGGTAAAGCTGGTGTTGCAGACGAAACATTAGATGCTACATTGAAACAACAGGTTATCAGCGAAGTAAGAACTTCTTCTTTCTTAGTTGCTCCTTATGGTGCTCCTTTATATCGTCGTTTCAACTCTAAGGTTTTGGAAGGCAATGAAGAAACTCCTGATGCTCCCGATACATTACGTTTCGTAGAAAAATATCGTAAAGAATATTTACAGGTAGAAGCAAACGAAAACTTCAAGGTTGATGGTATCAAGTTCTTAGGTATCTATACTCCTGACTTTACAAAAGATGGTAAATCATTTATCGTTGATACTGCATTCGTAAATCGTTGGAATGGTGCTATCAAACCGCAATATTTGATCTCTATTAACCGTATGGATCAGGCATTCGAACCGGGTGAAATGTGTCCTGTATGTAAAGAAATTGTAGCAAATGGTGGTACTCGTCCTGTAAACTGTCCTCACGATAAAGCAGGTAAGGCTCCGTTCCACATGGGTGAATATCTGGTTAACTTCGCAGACTCTGTAAATAATGCAGCTAACAAAGCTGATTATGCTTGGAAAGGTTACACTCGTGCTGGTTTCGTGAAAGCAGCTCATATGGGTGATAGCTTATTCATTTTGACAGGCCGTTTTGCAGATGTAACATTAGCTACATTCGATACTGCTGTTATCAAACAAGCTGTAAAAGATAAGAAATATGCAGAAAAGTATATCGTAAACTTACAGAAAGACAATCACAAAGCAGTAACATGGTCAATGCGTTTTGTAGATCCTGAAAAGGCTGCTAAGGAAAATGAAGAAGATCGTGCATTCTTAATGGAATCTCAGAAAGCTGAAGGTGATAAAGATATTGCTCCGACTAAGGGACAATGGTTGAAGATGCAGAACGGTTGTATCGTATTGTCAGGTTCTTTGGATGGTTCAGAATCTTCATTCGATCAGATTACTGGTGCTGATGATGCTTTGATCTTCAATGTTGAACAGGGTAATAAAGAAGATATAGCTACAGAAAACGAAGCAATTTCTACTTCAACTGTTAGCGTAATCGCTGGTAACGGTGACATCACAATCAAGGGTGCTGCTAATAAGACTGTTACTATCAGCAACGTTCTTGGTCAGACAATTGCTAGCACAGTTCTTTCTTCTGACGAAGCAACTATCTCTGCTCCTGCAGGTATCGTAGTTGTAGCTGTTGAAGGCGAAGCTGCTGTTAAAGCAATCGTAAAATAAGAATTAAAGAATAATTAAATAGAAAATAGCTTCTCTGCCTTTCCCCTATGGGGAAGGGCAAGTAGCCTGTGAAGGCGAACAGATTGGAAGCGTAATTTTAGTAATAAAAATAAAATAAAGTTCATCCATGAGTATCCCTGCGAAGGGAGGAAATGGACAAAAAACAACCCCGGCGGTATTTAATACCATCGGGGTTTTGTTTTTAATGAGCTCCTGGAAACGGAGTTCATTATGTTTAATAGGAAACCGTATTCTATACAATACGATTTCCTGTTGAATAACTATTGATTACTGATTTAAAGCCTGCTCGATATCCGCAATGATATCGTCCGCACTTTCGATGCCGACAGAGAAACGGATCAGGTCCGGAGCGATACCGGCTTCCTTCAATTGTTCGTCGGTCAACTGGCGATGCGTATGGCTTGCCGGATGAAGCACACAAGTACGGGCATCGGCCACATGAGTAACGATTGCAGCCAGTTTCAGGCTGTCCATAAACTTGATGGATACCTCACGTCCGCCTTTCAAGCCGAATGACAGGACACCGCATGAACCGTTCGGAAGATATTTCTTTGTCAGTTCGTAATATTTATTTCCTTCCAGATCCGGATAGTTTACCCAGGCTACTTTGTCGCAATTCTGAAGCCATTTAGCTACGGCTAGTGCGTTTTTACAATGCTGCGGCATACGCAGATGCAATGTTTCCAGTCCCAGGTTCAGCAGGAAAGCATTTTGCGGAGACTGGATAGAACCCAGGTCACGCATCAACTGGCTGGTAGCTTTGGTGATATATGCCAATTTCCCGAATGTCTTTGTATAAGTCAAGCCGTGATAGGAATCATCCGGCTGGCAGAGGCCCGGGTATTTGTCTGCATGCGCTTCCCAGTCGAAGTTACCGCTGTCGACGATACAACCTCCGACGGCAGTCGCATGTCCGTCCATATATTTGGTCGTAGAATGCGTAACGATATCGGCACCCCATTCGAACGGGCGGCAGTTGATCGGTGTGGCAAATGTATTGTCGACGATCAATGGTACGCCATGTTTGTGAGCGATACGGGCAAACTTTTCAATATCCAGTACCATCACTCCCGGGTTGGAGATCGTTTCACCGAACAATAACTTGGTATTCGGGCGGAACGCTTTGCTGATTTCTTCTTCACTGGCATCCTGGTCGATGAATGTACATTCGATACCCAGCTTTTTGAGGGTAACGGACAACAGATTGTATGTACCGCCATAAATACCGGTTGCGCTTACGATATGGTCGCCGGCTTCGCAGATATTGAAACAGGCAAAGAAGTTGGCAGCCTGTCCCGATGAAGTCAGCATTGCTGCCACACCACCTTCCAAAGCGGCGATCTTGGATGCTACGGCATCGTTGGTCGGGTTTTGCAGACGGGTATAGAAATAACCACTCTCTTCCAGATCGAACAGTTTCGCCATCTGTTCGCTGGTCTCATACTTGAAGGTAGTACTCTGATAGATAGGCAGAACGCGCGGTTCTCCTTTTTTAGGTTGCCAGCCACCCTGCACACACAAAGTTGCCGGCTTGAATGAATTGCTCATATTATTAAATGTTTGCTATGTAATTATATTCTGCTGACAAAAGTAAAGAATAGTTCGTTCCATTAATACAAATCTACGATCATTTATAAAAAATAGGGTACTGTTTAAAAATAATCTTTACCTTTGCCCCCGGTTTTGGTGTCACAAATCCAGTTCTACGGAAAAGTGATGAAAAGGGAATCAGGTGAAAATCCTGAACAGACCCGCTGCTGTAAACTCCGCCAAAGTCGTTGAACACAACTCAATCCACTGTTCGCAATGAATGGGAAGGACGTTCAATGACGGAGTAAGTCAGAAGACCTGCCAGAATCAGTAGTTTTAAGCTTTCGAGGAATAAGGCTGAAAAACATGTAAGTAAGGACTTGACTGTATCCTGTAGAGAGTTCTGACTGTTCATGTGTTCCGTTCAGTTTTATCGAAAGCCTGTCGTTAATATATAATGTTTTTGATGGGATGAGAGGTTTCATACATGTATTTTTGTTGTTTATTTGTTTGTTCCCTGTAAGTCTGGCGGCGCAAGACAGGGTCACGCTGTCCGGAGAGGTGAGGGGAGAAGATGGTGCTCCGCTTCCTACGGTTACTGTTGCCATCGAAAATACGACGGCAGGGACATACACCGACGACCGGGGGCGCTATTCACTAAGCATGAAACCAGGAAAACATACCCTTATAATTACCCTACTGGGCTATAATACAATAAAAACAACTCTTGATATCCGCAGGAACAAGACGCTCGATTTCGTTATGGCTGAAAATTCCGTAACCCTGAATTCTGTCGAGGTGTATGGCAAATCGAAAACACAGAAGATCAAGGAAGGTGCTTTCTCGGTAAATGCCCTTGATGTAAAATCGCAGATCAACTCGTTGAAGAATCTTACTGATATAGTGAACCGGACGACCGGAATAAAGGTCCGGGAAGAAGGAGGAGTCGGTTCTGATTTTGATCTTTCCATCAACGGGTTATCGGGTAATTCCGTCCGTTATTTCATTGATGGGGTGCCGTTAGACAGTAAAGGGAGCAATGTGACGCTTGCCAATCTACCTGTCAACCTGATCGACCGGGTGGAGATCTATAAAGGAGTGGTGCCTGCTTCGTTGGGAACGGATGCATTGGGCGGTGCCGTCAACATTATTACTAAGGCGGAGAAGGAGAACTTTCTGGATGCATCTTACAGTATTGGTTCCTTTCATACACACAGTGCCGACCTGAATGCACAGTTTGTGGAACAACGCACAGGCTTGATTGTGCGTCCTACCGTTGGCATCAACTATTCGAAAAATGACTACCGGATGAAGGATGTTCAGATGCGTGACGAGACTGGCGACCAATTCATCTATGGCAATCCCAAACGTTTCCATGACGGTTATTTTTCGCTTTTAGCACAGATAGAAGCAGGAATGGTAGGCAAATTTTGGGCGGACGAATTCTTTGTGTCGGCATCTTATTCCAAAACAGACAAGGAACTGCAAACCGGCTCCGTACAGACCAAAGTGTATGGCATGGCGGAGCGTAATTCGGATGCGTGGAATGTGTCGGCACGGTACAACAAACACAACTTTCTCACAGAAAACATGACATTGAAGGCGACCTTGTCACACACATGGGATCATTCCATCACCATTGATACCGCCTACCGTAAATATTATTGGGACGGAGGCTACATCGTGAGTCAACGCAACGAAATCCGTGGCGGCGAACGCTCCATACGTCACTATAAGCGTCCGCTGACTATTGCTCGTGCCAATTTGGATTATCAGCTGAATGAGCATCACGGCTTTAACCTGAACTATAATCTGAGCCGGACGGGCAACGACCGCTACGACGATTTAGACCAGAGTTTCGAGCCGTCTAACGATGCGGTAACCAAACATATCGTCGGACTGACTTACAGTCAATCGCTTTTCGACGGCAAGATGCAGAATGTATTCTTTGCCAAAGACTACGTGAACCATCCCAATATCCGGCAGACCGATCAATCCACCGTAACCGGCTCGGACAAGGTACAAGGTTCGACTACGAAAAACTATTTAGGATACGGAGCCGGACTGCGTTATACGTTCTTCAACCCGTTGGCTGTAAAGATTTCATACGAGCATAGTGTACGTTTGCCTATTGCCCGGGAACTGTTGGGCAACGGAACGACCGTCTATGCCAATGTGGCGTTAGAGCCGGAGAAGAGTAACAATGTCAATCTAGCCTTGTTCGGAACATGGCGTCCGGCCGCCCGTCATACCGTCTATTACGAGACAAACGGTTTTTTGCGTTATGTGGACAACTATATACAAACTTCCGTCATCGAAAAAGAAGGTATGTTGCAGTATGTCAACGATCCCGCTGTCCATATTAAAGGTGTGGAAGGTGAAGTCAGCTATGACTGGGACGGACGGTTGCAACTCATGGCTAATGTCAGTTACCAGGATGCCCGCGACCAGCAAAAGTATAAGGAAGACGGCAAGCCTTCTGCCACCTACAACAACCATGTGCCTAACCGTCCCTGGCTGTTCGGCAGTGCGGAGGCAAGTTATACGTTCCGCAACCTTTGGCAACAAGGCGGCAAGTTGCGGTTAGGTTGTACGTTCCAGTGGGTACATTGGTATTTTCTGACCTGGGAAGCCTATGGCAACCGTGATACAAAGGCGCGTATTCCTTCGCAACACATTTGCAATGCCAATGCTACTTACTCATGGAAGCATGACCGCTACAATATCGCATTGGAGTGTACCAACTTTCTCGATGAAACGGCTTACGACAATTATAAGCTGCAAAAGCCCGGACGTGCTTTCTTTGCGAAATTCAGAGTCTTTATTAATTAACATTCATATTAAAAACAAAAGAAAATGAAGAAGTTCAAATTTGCCTTGTTAGCCTTCATGACAGCCTTGATCTCATTTGCATTCACGGCTTGTTCTGATGACGATGAAGTAAAAGACGTGCCTGTTACCGCAGTCACAGTTTCCCCGACTACATTAGCCTTGAAGACGGGAACCACAGGAACATTGACGGCTACCGTCGCCCCGGAAAATGCAACCGTAACAACTGTTTCATGGACCAGTTCGGACGATAAGATCGCTACAGTAGATAAAGGTGTAGTCACAGCTGTTGCCGAAGGTACGGCGACGATCACCGTAAAAACGGATGATGGTGCTTTTACTGCCACTTGCGCTGTCACGGTGTCCAGCGATGCTCCTGCTTTCGACGAAAGCAAGTATCATTTCGACTTGTTCCTGACGGTAGGGAAGCATGGCGGCATGAGTAGCAAGAATACAACTATTGTCCATAGCATCAATAAGCTGACTGCCGATGCGGGAACTATTACCGTTAAAAGGGAAGGAGCAGAGCTTGAAGAGTACTCTATGGAAACCATCTCGAAGGGTAAATATTACTATCAGATTCCTTCTACCAACGACCGTTTTGTAAAGTATCAAATTAAGGATAACAAAGTTGTGACGGTAGCAGAACGCCCGTTCAAGACAAATACTTATAAGGTACGTTCTTATACCCACGCCTGGATTGACGATAACACGCTTGTTATCATGTCTACCAATGGGGACAAGACAAAAGTACTTTGGACAAAGCTGAAGGCGGACGATATGTCCATCATCGCTGAAGGCGAATTGAGCATCACCGTTCCGAAAGGATACAACACCCTGAGTACTTCAGGAATCCTGACTTATCGTGAAGCTGATAATAAACTATTCTATTTCTATTATGGAAAGATCGTAAGCACAACTCCGGTGGGAGCTCCCAATGAACCGAAGTTCCGGACAGCAGTCATCGATCCTGCTACTATGGAGGTAGAACAAAGTCTCGTCTCTCCTGTCAACAGTGAAATGGCCGGAAGTGCTTATGGAGAGTTAATGCAAGATTGCGTGATGTATGACGAAGCCGGTAATCTTTATTTGGCTGCTTTCACGGAAGAAGGCGATATGGAAAAAGGTATGTTACTGCGTATCAATGCCGGAAAATTCGAGTTTGATGCTTCATACAACGGTTACAAGGATGCAGACGGTAAGTTGATGACTGTTCAATATCTGGGTAATAACAAAGCGTTGGCTTATGGCCGGCATGATGCTTCGGGTACGAAGATCGACAGCTATAGCCACTATTATTCCATCATTGACCTTACCACAGGTGAAAAGACTCGTTTGGGTTACAACGGCAAAGAACTTGCTTACAGCGGTGGCCGTTTCTCTCAGCGTTCTGTTCTCTTCAACGAGAAAGCTTATTTTGGCGTGAATACCGAAGCTGATGCCAATGCCATCATCTACATCTACGACACCAAGACTGGTACTGTAGAAAAAGGAGCGGAAGTGGCTGGCGAATTCTACTTCGATATGATCCGTGTAGTAGAAAACGATTGATCTCTTTCAGGTTTCAGCCGGTGTGATCCACCATATTTCAAAACATTTGGCTGAAGGGATGCATTGCTGATTTGTATTCCGACCGGTAGGCAGCCATGCCCCGGCCAGTAGTTACCCGTTGGACAACGGGTAGTTATCCGTTTTACAAGGTATAGGTGTTTTGATTTGTAAATAAGGGACCTTTGATTACAAAACATATATGTTTTGAAGTCAAAGGTCCTATGTTTTGCTGGAGGTTGTCCTGGTCCGGATTTTCGTATACATCTTTTATCATTTCATCCCTTCAGGGCGGCAGTTTGATTACTAATCTGTTGAAGCGTCTGAAGGCTGAAATCTATAGATTGAAGTTGTATATGTTGCTTCGATTCGGCATATTACAGATTCAAATGTAGGACAGTAGTGTCATAACAGATAGCACACCGTGTTAGCCATAGTAGCACTATAGTGTTGGTATAGCCAGGTCTATAGTTCTGTAAAGGCATACGGCAGTTTGCGGGTTCCTCCCCATCTTGATGTCGCAAATTGCGATTTCAAGATTATCCACTCATCGACATTGGGTTGGAATATCAAATTCACTTCAATATCTTCTTTTGTAAAGCCCTGAACCAGATAAAGGATACGATTCCTTTCAGCATGCTGGAGATACTGATTGCCCACCATACACCGACAATTCCCAATCCCATGGCTGATAATACAATAGCCATCGGTATACGCAGCGAGTTGAAAGTAATGCTGATGATTGCAGGAGGAACCGTCCGTCCTGTTCCGTAGAACAAGCCCTGCATAGTGATCTCCAGCATCATGAACAACATCGAGTACCCGTCTATCCGTAGGAAAATACCTCCGGCCTCGAAGGCTTCCTTCTGGGGTACGATCAGTGAGAAGACTTCGCTGCCGTAAAAGACGAATAATAAGGTACACAGAATACCGAATACAGTCGTCATCTTCAATGTCGTGTGATAGGCTTCCAGCACCCTGTTCTTTTCGGAGGCCGCGTAGTTCTGGGCAACGAAAGCACTCAGTGCCGTGCTGAATCCCTGGGAGGTGTTCCAGGCTATCGCCTCAATCTGTCCTCCGGCGGTGAGTGTCATCAGGCCGATATGTCCACCGTAAGTGGAGGCTGTGCGTGCCATGAAAATGTTGATGATGGCAAACAGCGTATTCAGCATGGCTACCGGCAGGCCCAGTTGCAGAATCCTTTGTGAATAGTTTTTCTTTAGTCTGACGAAGAAGGAGAATCCTCCCAGTAACTTGCTTCTCCATTTTAACTGATATACAAAAATGGCACATACCGTGGCTTGCGATAACCAGGTTGCCCAGGCGGCTCCGGCTGTTCCCATATCGAATACAAAAATGAATACCGGGTCGAGTATCATATTAATGATAAGTCCCGTTCCGCTGATGTAAAACGGTATTTTACTTAGCCCTGCCGCATTATGGATGCCGGTGAAGGCTGCCGAGAGGAATATAAAAGGAAAGGCGGTCGATACGATCCGTAAATACTCGACAGCATTTTCCGCGATAGGAGCTTCCAGTTTATAGACACCGATGATCGGATGGGCAAAGACAAAAAGAAGCAATCCCCAGCAAACAGAGATGATCAGGGCAATGGTGAGGTTGTGGGATGAATAATTCCGTGCATCTTCTTCATTCCGTGCACCGATACTTTGCCCCACACTTACTTCCGAACCGACTTTATTCAACAGAGAGATCGAATTGGTCATCCAGGTAAGGATGCCGACAGCTCCGATAGCCGCAACGGCTTCACTGCCCAGGCGTCCAACCCAGGCCATATCGGTGATGCTGTAAGCCATTTGAATAAAAGAAGTACCCATGATCGGCAATGCCAGATTGAATAGTTGCCGTTTGATAGGGCCTTGTGTCAGGTTTTTTGTTCCTTGCATGTTCTGTCTTATTTGGGTGCAAAAGTAGGAATAAAAAAGGAGAACCCGATATTGGATTCTCCTTCTGATCTATGTTTCTTTATCTGATTAGAAATTGATGTTCACTCCGATCATCGCACTGAACTTCTGCAACGGATAACCGTAGTAAAGTTCGTATTTCTGGAACAGTACGTTGTTCAGTTTCAAATACAGTCCGAAGGTATCGTTGAAGTTGTATGCTCCGGTGAGGTTCAGTTCGTTGATGTTGTCCATCTTTACGTTCTTTTCTCCTAATCTGGCTTCACGTCCGGTAGCCAGGTAATAGTCCAGGGAAGCAGACAGGTTATTAATCGGGCGGACTGTCACGCCGGCTGTGATCTCCATTTCGGGCATACCCCAGGCTGTAGCATCTTTACCGGCTAAATTAGTTTCTGAATATTTATCACTGTATTCGGCTGTCCAATTATTATAAACGCCTTTCAGGGAGATTTCAAATAATTGCTGGTAACTATATTTCAGGTTGGCACCGACCAGTAACTGTTTGGTGTCTATTTCATTCATCATACCGCAAGCGGAACCGAAGTAATCTTTGTCACCGTAAGCAAGTGTCGGTACAAAGAAATAGTTATTGCTGACGATTTTATATCCTCCGAAAACGTCGAACCAGAAGCCGGGAGCAACACCGCTCTTGATACCCAGGATACCATCCAGCCAGTTACGGGAAGGCGTCAGTCTTTCCAACGGATTGGCATAACGGTTGATCCGGTTCACATCATACATACTGTTGGATTGTAATTTACCATCGGCATTCAGGTATAGTACGGTTTTATCGGCAACTTCGACGTCGGCAGAGATGTTGGGGGAAGCCATAAACTTCTTCTGCTCGCCGCTGAAGAACATTGCATTTACCCCTAATTTTACATGCCAGTTGTCTCCTTCTATCTTGTAGTAAGGATTCAGGGTGGCGGCAGCAAAGTTGTCGAAGTAGGTTAACGGATTTTTTGTTTCAGGCGATTTTAGCTCTGTGGGCATGCTGTAATTGAAATATTGGAGATTACCGTTCAAGCCAACACGCTGATTGCCTCCGAAACCAGAACTTAACCCGAAGTCAAGATTGAATGTCCCTTCCGACGGTGCATCATGCTCTTTTGAATATCCATATTTGTAAGAAAAATTGGTATAGCTGAGATCGAGCAGGTATCCGACAGGAGCATCTGCTTTGGACTCTATGCCTACGTTTGCCTTAATGGTTTGGGCAACCTGGTTGGTTTCCATGTCAGCAGCCGGGAGAGTCGGGTTTGAGGAGGTGATAGGAGTAAGGCTTTCTATTGGCAATCCGTAATAATTAAATCCGGAATAACCATATTTAACTCCCATCTTCAATGCCAGCTTATCGAAGTTATGTTTGAAGTTTAATCCACCCATATTATCGTTCAGTTTCGCCTTAACCTTTTCATCCACTTGCAGGTATTTTACTTTCCCATTCGTTGAACGGTGCGAGAACCAGATATTCAATTGATCCTTGTCTGTGCTGAGGATATGGTATCCCAGGTCACCGTTCAGGTTCAGATAGGTACCGCCGCCGAAGTTGAAATAACCGCGGCGTTTGTTGTACTGAATATCTGTCATGATATTACCTGAAGGAAGCAGGCTGATCTCTTTTGCCGGGTCGGCTGCAACCGTGAAATTGGCATAGTCGATCGGCATTTTCTTTACTTCCGGTTCCTTGATGACCGGAAGGGTGTTCACTTTGCTTGCATCCTGTACCGTCGGGTCGTACTCGCGTTCGAGTGTCATCTCCCGGTCCAGATTCTGTTTCTTCGAAGTATCTTCCTGTGCACTCATTGTGGCGGTAGTCCCAAGCAAGGCTACGACACACAGCGCTTTTACATTATATATAGTCTTCATTGTATTCTATTATTGCTTTAGTTTACCTAATCTGTCCTCAATCATAGCGGCGATTTCGTCATCACCCTTATAGTTGTTCTTCAGGTTGTTCAGATAAGCACGTGCCTGAAGGTCGTCGCCCTGGCGGATATAAATATCGGCCCAGAGGATGAAACCGCGTGCCAACCAGTACTGGTGAGGCGTGCCGTTCTTGGCGAAGTCTTCCAGGATCTTTTCCGCATTCTTATCGTCGTTGGTATCGTAGAAGTACTGGGCCAGCAGGTATTTTGCTTCGGCACCGTGTACCGTACGGGTATCTTTGCTGAGCACTTTCAGGTCTTCGACGGCTTTAGCCGGCTGTTTGTGGTCGATGTAGGCTTTAGCACGGATATAACGGGCTTCGGCTTCCACTTCGGGTGACAGTTTCGGATCTTTCAGCAATTCGTTGGCTGCCAGTTGAGCTTCCTCCTGTTGTCCGGTCTGTAAAGCACAACGCATGATGCCTAAACGGGCAGCTTGCTTGTTCTCCGGATTTTCGGCTATGATCTGTAAGCGCTTGAAGCTCTCCAATGCAGCAGGGAAGTCCTGGGTGAGGTATTGCATTTCTGCCGTGCGGGCTACCGATTCTTCGAGGAATTTGGTATCTCCGCTCTCGATAACCGATTTGAAACGCTGAAGTGCTTCGTCGTATTCTTTCTTGCTAAAGGCGATGCTTCCCAGATAATAGTTCGCATTCGAACTGAAAGCGCCTTCGGGGAAGGTCTGCAAATAGTTGATCAGGCTGCGGCGTGCTTCTTCGTTGTTGCCACGGTTGAAGAGTTTCTCGGCGGCAATATAGGTAAGCGAATCCTGTTCGCTGACTTCCAGACGGACATTTCCACCCAGTGAGTTGACGTAGTTGGCATACGAATTGATATCGTTCAGATCGATGTAAACCGACTTTAAGTCTTGTAAAGCCACTCTGGCTTCTTCGCTGCCCGGATAATTGCTGATCACTTGCTTATAGGCTGTAGCTGCTTTTTCCGGTTGGTTGTCATTGAAGTAAAGCAATCCTAACTGGATGCCGGCTTTACGGGCTAGGCTGCTTTGCGGGAACTGCTGTATCAATGTCTCGAAAGCCTGTGCAGCTTGTGAGCTGTTTTCAAGCAATACATAAGAACGTCCTTTTTCGAACAAAGCATCGTCCACATATTGTGATTCCGGATAATCGCGGAGCAGACGGTCCATCGCGCTGATCTTACCCCGGTAATCTTTCTGCAAGCCCAGCAGGAAGCCTTTCTGGTAAACGGAATAGTCGCCGGCAGACGGTTGCAATTGGGCGGCACGTGTATAGTTTTCTTCAGCCTGTGCGAACTGGCGATTTTGGTACAGGCAGTCGCCGATACGGTTGTAAGCATCTGCCAGTGCCGGTGCCTGCTGGTTGTTTTCCAGGTTGATATACTGGCGGAAACGGTTTTGTGCCTCTCCGTATTCTTTGAGTTTGAAGTAACAATATCCCAGGTTATAATGGGCCAGTGCGTACATATCTGTATTCCGCTGGCGGGTGTTGTTCAGATAAGTGCGGTAGTCTGAAATAGCCTGGCGGTAATCTCCTTTGCGGTAATAGGATTCGCCGCGCCAGAAATAAGCGTCATTGCGCGATTCCATATTATAAGAACCCAGGTTGATAGCCTTAGAGAACAGGTCGACTGCTTCATCCAGCTTCATGTTGGTGAAAGCCTGCGTTCCGAGCTGGAACAGAATGTCCTGTTTGGCTTCCAGTATCTTGGTGCTCGGGTGGTTGATCTTATTGATAGAGTTGAGAGCTGCCTGGTAGTTTTTGGTTGTCAGGTAGACTTCCACCAGGTAGTCGTTTACTTTGTCGGCATATTGGGAGTTCGGGAAATCATTCAGGAAATCTTCGAAGATCGTAACAGATTCGCCGAATCCGGTAAAGGCCGTTTCATGGATCAGCAATGCATAATTGAACATGGCTACTTCCTGAATCTGTTTGTCGAATGAAGAGGTTGCCGCAGCCTCGAAAGCCATACGAGCATTGTTCTTGTCTTTCAGCTTCAGGTAAGATTGTCCGAGATAAAGGTAGGCATTCTGCGAGAGTGCGTCGTTTTCACGTACTGTCTGCGACAAGGCGTTTACAGCACTGCTGTAATTCCCTTTATTGAAGTAGCAAACACCCAGAATGTACAAATCTCCTCTTAACGGACTGTCGGTCGACGATACATATTTGCTCAACATGTTGATCGCCTTGTCCTGGTTGCCCAAATGGTAATAGGAATTACCCAGGATACGGTACACTTCGCTGTTATTCTTGCTGTTCGGATAGGAGGAGAGAAGTTCTTCCCCTTCACTCACTACCTTTTCATATTTATTCTGTATGAAATAGATCTGTGTAATATAGTACAAGGATTGCTCGCGGTAATCCGGCATTTCTTTCAGGCGGCTGAACTCTACCAGCGCGTTATTGTATTTGCCGGTTGCATAATCGATATAGGCCACATAATAGGTGGACGCTTCACGGTACTTGGTACCGATTTGCTGTATCCGCGAAAAATATCCGCGTGCCTTATCCATCTCACCGGTCTGCAATAATGAATAGGCCAGCCGGAAGCTGTAAGCCTCCTGTTGCTCCGGACTGAGCATGTCTATATCCGATTCGTTGAACCAGAAAATAGCTTTCTGGTATTCCCCGCGTTCGAAATGAATGGAACCGATCAGGAAATTCACTTCATCGCTATGGCGTGAAGCCGGATAATCTTCCAGATAATCTTTCAATAGTTCGTCGGCATTGGGACGTCCCTGTTCATAAGCTGCATATACGATCATATAGTCAGCTTCCTGGATCAGGTCGGCATCTTTCGAATGCTGTTTGTAGGCTTCCAACTTATCGATACAACCCGGATAGTTCTTTAAACTAAACAATTCTTTACCTTCTATGAACAAACGGTCCGGTGCCTCAAACTGGTACGACCGTTGCCCGCTAGCCACATGACTTCCTACCACCAGGCACAGTGGAATAAGTATTCTTTTCATCGCTCCTTCGCTTTAATGTACAGATATTAAACAATCTCTGTTATTTCTAAGTTGCAAATATAAAGAATAACATACAAAAGCTAAGTAAGTTATTAACAAAAAGAATTAATATTTGGAATCATAAACAAATGTTTCCGCTCTGAAGATAAAGTTAGCGAGATGAAAGTCCTTCGTTTTTCAAATAAATGCCGATCGCTTTCTTTATAGACATCAATCCGAACTCTTCCGCTTTCAACTCTTCCTTTTCCAGGATAACGATTTCGGCAGCATCATCTTCTGCGTGGACACCTATGAAATCCTTTACATGGCATTCAAAGAACATATCTACCGTGTGCACTTCAAAACCGCAATACATATACAAATTAGGAATGGAAAAAAGATAATGGCATTCGGTAATATCCAGTCCCGTTTCTTCTTTTACTTCGCGGTGTGCCGCATCTTCCGCTGATTCGAACATATCGACGAATCCGCCCGGCAGGTCGAGCGTCCCTTTGGCAGGTTCTTTAGCCCGGCGCACCAGTAGAATCTCTCCGGCGGCATTTCGGATGAAACAGGCTACTGCCGAAGAAGGATTGAAATAGTATACGAAACCGCACGTTGTACACTGTTTCGCTTTTTCATTACGTTTGATGAAGGTGTTGGCTCCACATTTGGGGCAATAGATAAATTGATGCAAAGGATGGTTCATGTCTCTGATAATTAAGTGATATATAAAAAAGAAGGGCGACCTCAGGCCGCCCTTGATCCGGGGCAGAACCCCAGTGAATACGATTACTCTTTCACTTCCCAACCCAAAGCGCTGGCTCCCAATACGGCAGCATCGCTTTCTTTCAATTGAGAGAAAAGAAGTTTTGTTTTACCTTCGTAAACCTTCAGCATGTTCTTGTCCATAGAACGTTTGATCGGATTCATGATCAGATCGCCTGCCTTGGTAAGACCACCGAACAGAATAATGGCTTCCGGACTGGAGAATGCAACAGCATCAGCAAAAGCTTCACCCAGGATATTTCCTGTAAATTCGAAGATTTCAAGTGCCAGTTTATCATTCTTCATGGCGGCATCGAATACATCTTTTGAAGTGATTTCATCCGGATCCAGATCGCGCAACAGACTTTCGTCTTTGCGGATTTCGAGGTATTCACGGGCTGTACGTGCCACACCAGTAGCAGATGCATATGTTTCAAGACATCCCTGACGACCGCAACCGCAAGGACGGCCATTGTTACGACGCATAATCACGTGTCCCAACTCACCGGCAAAACCGTCATGTCCGTAAACCAGATTACCTCCGATAACGATACCACTACCTACACCTGTTCCCAGAGTGATAACGATAAAGTCTTTCATACCACGTGCTGCACCGTAAGTCATTTCACCGATTGCTGCAGCGTTAGCGTCGTTAGTCAATGCAACGGGAATACCGCCGATTTGTTCGCTGATCAACTGTGCCAAAGGTATTTTGCCTTTCCATGGAAGGTTCGGGGCAAATTCGATACAACCGTTGAAGAAGTTACCGTTAGGAGCTCCTACGCCGACACCTTTGATTTTGTCCGGACCTCCGGCCTGGTCGATTACTGATAAAAGACCTTGTCCCAGTTCCGCAACATATTCTTCTATATCAGTATATTTACCAGTTTTGATTGATCCACTGTACAAGATTGTTCCTCTTGCATCTACTACGCCGAAAACAGTATTGGTACCACCTATATCAATACCCACTACATAAGGCTTCTCCATGATTTTATATTTATGATTAATAATGAGTCTTTCTGGAAAGCAAATATAAGAGGAATATGCTTAGCTGCAATGATTTTATTAAAAAAAATGCTGAATAGTATCAGTTTTCAAATGTGACAATAAATGTAACTTTACTTAATTACCGGATCAAAATACGTCATTTTCAGCTTTTTTCTCTCTTTGGATAACCGGTACCGGAACGTTTTTTTTATATTTGATAGATTCTTAACCCATTAATGAATAACACTATGCCACAGGTTTCAGACATACGGCTTATGGTCCGGGCGGAACAACCTGTTTTATCGGCCCGTACGAAAGTCAGTTACAAGGATTTAGAGTGGACGCTTGCCCGAAAACGTCAGGATGCACTGGCACTTCTCCGGAAAACAGGGGAATATATGACGGATGTGCCTTTTATTATTTACTACGATTATCTGAATATGGATATATATGACCTGGATGTGGAAATCTGTTTCCCTGTGTCTTGCCTGATGGAAGGAGATGAAAATGTCCGGTCGCGCGTAATACCGCAATCCAAAGTCGTGCATTGCTTATTTAAAGGCGATTACGAAGAAATTGATTATTTATATGGCGAGATGACTTTCTGGATGATGCAGAAAGGATACGAGCCGGAAGGTACGGCTTATGAATTTTATTACCGGCGGAAAGAGGAACCTTTCGATGACCGGTTAACCAAAATTGTATTGCCGGTGAAGAGCTGATACAATTTTGGTTAAGGTATTACCTTTTTTATTTAGCCGGTAGTATTTCGATCCAGTAATCGTCCGGGTCGTTGATGAAATACAATCCCATGGCGGTATTTTCGTAACATACGCAATCCATCTCCTTATGGAATTTGCGTACTTCATCGTAGTCGCCGACTACACGGAAACAGAGATGGCTTTCGTTATCTCCCAGTTCGTACGGCTCATTACGGTCTTTCAGCCAGGTCAGTTCTAGCAGGAAACCTGTCTGGTCGTCTGTCAGGTAAACGAGAACGAAAGAGCCGTCGGCTGCTTCCTTGCGGTGATGTTCCTTCAGACCCAGTGCTTTGTTGTAGAAAGCAATGCTTCTTTCGAGGTCGAGGACATTGATGTTGAAATGATCAAATCTACTTTTGATTTCCATATTTGTTTTCTTTATAAATTAAAAATCAGTGCTTTCTCCAGGATAGGACAACAGGATATAACGGCATCCCTTCGATTCGGCATAAGGACCGAATGCTACTACTTCGGCGGGATGTTCCCAAAAGTGCATAGGGACTAAAACGTCAGTCTTTATCCGGTCGACAAACTGTTCCGCTCCCCGCATAAAATCTGTTCCGATACGTGGATCGACCGGAAACATGGCGAGATGCAGATGTCCGGTTGCCTG
Source organism: Parabacteroides caecihominis (assembly GCF_023656785.1). Classification (NCBI taxonomy): domain Bacteria; kingdom Pseudomonadati; phylum Bacteroidota; class Bacteroidia; order Bacteroidales; family Tannerellaceae; genus Parabacteroides; species Parabacteroides caecihominis. Next base: position 107,256 of record NZ_JAMOKS010000010.1, on the reverse strand, counting down.
AGCCAGTATATCCAGTTCCCGCAAATAATCGCCTTCGGCTTTAGCCACTTCCTGTGGTGTCGATTCGTCTTTCCAGTGCCAGTTATTCAGGTCGCCGGCATGAAACAGCAGTTTGCCTTCCGCTTCTATTAGGAAAGAAATGCCTACATCAGTCGAGCCGAATGCCCGGATACGGATATTTTCATCTTCAAAAACATCTCCTTTTTTCATATACAGGGCGTCTTCGGCTTTTGCCCGCCGCCGTTTCAGTATGTCTTTGGAGAAAATGTATTTGATATCCGGTTTTTTCTCTTTCCACTTCAGTATCTCCGGATTGAAATGATCCGGATGGAAATGGGAGGACAATATATATAATGTACCCGCGCGTCGAAGCAGTTCGTCATGAACAAAACCGGTATCCGGTGTCTTTCCCGTATCTTTGAAATAATCGATCAGGATCGCATATCCCTCTGCTTCAATGGCGAACCCGCTATGGTAGATGTATGTAAGTCGCATATTCTTTATTGTTTAGTAACCTGTAGTAAAAACAGGTAAGTTCCTGCTTTGGTTGCTAAGACGGTACAAATATACAAAAGGAATTTATTTTTTAGTTTACACAGGATAAATGATTATTTTTGTGAAAAATACATATTGAACGACATGAAGAGCATTCGGATAAATAGCTTATTCGTATTATTATTATTATGTACAACCATATTCTCTGTAGGGGCAAAGAATTATTCTTTCCAGTTTGAACCTGTTGTTTCTCAAAAGAGTTTTCCTACAAACGAGATAAGAAAACTTTATCAGGATAGAGATGGCTATATCTGGATACCCACCTACAAAGGTTTGTTACGGTATGACGGATATACGGTTAGCACTTATAATATGGAAGGATCCGGACATAAATCGTTTATCAATAAATATGTCAATGTCGTGGAAGAGGATTATGATCATAATTTATGGATCGGAACGAATAATGGGTTATATGTGCTTAACAAGATCAATGGTGAAATACAAAAGATAGAAAAAACTTTACTGGAAACATCTGCGGTCGAAGCTATTGTGACTTTTTCTGATGGAGATATATGGGTCGGAGGCAGTAAGGGACTGTATCGCCGAAAGAGTAAAGATTCTTCTTTTGTGGAAGTAAACAAAAGTCTCGATGTTAAATCGATGATAAAAGATGATAAGGGTTACATTTGGGTTGGAGGATGGGAGCGGGGGCTTCTCCGATACGATCCGAAAACAGATAGTTCTTATGTTTATCCGCCCGTGACGAAGAATAATTCACCCCATGTGATTTTCCAGGACAGCAGGGGAACCATTTGGGTGGGCACCTGGAATTGCGGGTTGGTGAAACTGCTCGCTCCGTATGATATGGAACGTTTTTCGTATGTGAATTATACTTACCGTGTGGGCAATCCTCATTCGTTGCTTGATGATATCATTTATGCGATTGCCGAAGACCGTAATTCAGGGAAACTGTGGATCGGTTCCCGTAGCGGACTCAGTATTCTTGAATCGGAAGAGGGGGAAGGTGTTTTTACTAATATACTTCCCGGTAATTCACGTTATGACTTGCCGTTTAATGAAGTGAACTCTATCATTTGTACGAAAGAAGGGTTAATGTGGTTAGGAATGTTGGGAGGTGGCGTTTATGTAGCGAACACGGACCGATTCCGTTTTAATTATGATCCGCTTGAAAAGGTGCGGGAAAAGTTTTTGACCAGTTCCGTGCGCAGTATTTATCAGGATGAGAAAGGTCTGTTGTGGATGGGTATTATGGGATTCGGATTGATTATCTATGACAGGGAAGAAGGGACTTTTGTATCCGGTTCAAACCATCCGGTATTAAAGCAGATGGCTTATAACTCTGTGGTTAATGGAATTATAAAACGGTGTGCGACAAATGAAATATGCATGGCAACCTGTGATGCCGGTGTGTGGTTCTATAATCCGGAAAAAGAGACAGTTTATGCTTTGAATGTGAAAAACTGTCCGGCATTGAAGGATGATAATGTGAATGCGGTCTTGGAAGACTCAAAAGGTAATTTATGGATTGGGTCCCGGGGAGGTATTTGTTTTATGGATGACAGGGGGAATGTTAGGCCGTTGGGAGAATGTCTGCGTCCCGGGCAACCCGATTTGTCCCGGTCTTCCGTAATTTCTATGGTAGAGGATAAGGACGGAAATATATGGATGGCTACTAATTATGATGGTATCCTTTGTATCGGAAATGATGCTGAACAGAAAACAATCAAGAGTTATTCATCGGAAAACGGCTTGCTTTCTACTAATGATATCGCATGTCTTTGCTTTGACTCCAACAACCGGCTTTGGGTAGGGACTGACGGAGATGGATTGAATATGTATGACAGGTCGAAGGACCGTTTCTTTCCTCTCGCCCACGAATCTCTCTATTCAGGTGAAAATGTATCTAATATTCTGGAAGATCATAATGGTACTATATGGTTTACTACCAATTCGGAAATGGTGCACTTAACAACTACTCCAGATGGTAAGGTTCAGGATATCCTCACTTTTACCGCTTCCGACGGATTGCAGGATTGTTTCTTTAACCGCAACGCTTGTTTCAGGAGTTCCGATAATGAATTGTTTTTTGGAGGTTATCGCGGACTGAATAGTTTTTATCCGGATAAGATAAAGAAGCAGACTGTCTTTTCACCGGTAGTCATAACGGATATAAAGGTATTCAATACATCCGTGCGCGATATGAAGCCGGATAAAAGGAATCGGATATTGCAGAAAACAATTGATTTTACCGACAAGATAGTCTTGTCTTATACCGAGAATAACTTCAGCATCGATTTTTCCGTACTTAATTATATGAAACCGGCCTTGAACAAATATGCCTATAAACTGGATGGTTATGATTCGGACTGGGTATATACGGATGCCGGATATCATTTTGCCTATTATAATAATTTGAAAAGTGGAACATATACTTTCCATCTAAAAGGAGCGAACGAGAATGGGATTTGGATGCCTGACGAGCGTATGTTGCTTGTGACGATATTGCCCCCTCCCTGGAAAACGGGGTGGGCTTATTGCGGATATCTGCTTCTGCTGTCGTTGCTGTCGTGGTATATTTACAGGATTGTGAAGAACCGTATCCGTATGAAGCAGGCAATAGAAATGGGGCAGATTGAACGGCAGAAAATGGAAGAGGTCAATCATGCTAAATTGCAGTTTTTTACGAATATAACTCATGAACTCTTTACACCTTTGACTATTATCTGCGCCTCGGTTGATGAATTGAAGCAACTTCATCCGGGTGATGCGAAGATGTATGCGGTACTGAATAACAATGCGGTTCGTTTGATGCGCCTGATCCAGCAAATACTGGAGTTCAGAAAAGTGGAAAACGGTAAATTGCAATTAAAGGTATCGAAGGGCAATTATACACAGTTCCTGAAAAACAGTATCGAGGCTTTCCAGCCTTTGGTCAGGAAAAAAGGCCTTTCCATTGATTTCAGAGAGGAAGAAGAGGAGATATCCGGTTACTTCGATAGTGATAAGCTGGATAAGATTCTTTATAACTTATTGTCGAATGCTGCCAAATATACGGAGAAAGGAGGCACGGTAGTGGTTTCACAATGTTATGAAAAGGAAACAGGGCATTATTCTTTTTCCATCACAAATCCGGGAGAGCCGATGAGTAAAGATAAGATGGAACATCTTTTTGAACGTTTCTATGAAGGTGATTACCGGAAATTTCATACGACCGGGACTGGTATAGGTTTGGCGTTGACTAAAGACCTGGTAAATATCCATCACGGGGAAATCCGGATAAACAGCGATGCGGTGACAGGTAATACTTTTGTGGTATGGCTGCCGGTAGACCGTTCTGCTTATGCGGAAGATGAGATTGATGATAGTTTACAGGTGACAAATAGTCCTTTGCAGCCTGAAAATGAGGAGTGTGCTGATTCGCAGATGGTTGGGGAACTGGCGGTAGAGCAGGATGTACCGGCTTTATTGCTGGTTGAAGACAATGAAGATCTTTTGTCGATCATGACTCGATTGCTGAGTGCACATTATAGGATATTAACAGCTACACAGGGGCAGGAAGCGATCGGTATATTGGAAAAGGAGGAGGTCGATTTAGTTGTGTCGGATGTTATGATGCCTGTGATGGATGGTATCGAACTATGCAATTATATAAAAAACAAGTTTGAATTATGTCATATTCCTGTGATCCTGTTGACTGCCAAACGTACAGAAGAAGATCAGATGGCGGGTTACCAGTCGGGAGCCGATAGCTATGTGACAAAACCGCTCCACCTGGCCTTGCTGCATAGCCGGATAGAAAACCTGCTGAAGAAAAAGAAGCGGACTGGCGTTGACTTTAGAAAACAGCTTGTCTTTGAGGCAAAAGAGTTGGATTATACATCGATGGACGAGACTTTCATCCGGAATGCAATAGATTGTGTAAATAATCATTTGGATGATTGTAGTTACGAGCCTTCTCTGTTTGTTGCCGAGATGGGTATGTCACGCACAACCGTTGCCGACAAGCTGAAATCTTTGACCGGATTAACTCCTTCGGGCTTTATCAGTAATGTCCGTCTGAATGCCGCTTGCCGTTTGATTGACGAGAATAAGAAAATACGTATTGCCGATTTGGCTTATGCCGTCGGGTTCAATGATGCCAAATATTTCAGTACCTGCTTCAGGAAAAAATTCGGTGTTTCTCCTTCTGATTATATGTTGAGGAATAAAGAAGATAATGAGGTTTCGTCGTAAATATAGCACTGCCCTTTCCCGGCATGTCCTGTCTAGTTGTATCGGCAGATCAGGACAGTTGTGCTGGTCTGCTAGCACTATAGTGTCGGTATAATCGGCACTACTGTCCTGATAGAGTTAGCACTATAGTGTTGTTTTTTTGTGAATCTCTTTATCATAGTCTCTGTCCGGAGGTTGAATTATTACCGGAAAATGTCTCTAATGCTTTTGGAGAACCGTTTCCCGGTAATAATTCAACCTCTGTTCATTCCTGTTCATAATATATTTGCCTTCGTGAAAAACGGGTTAATCTTAACGTGTTAAACCTTTAAAAATGTATTATGAATAAAAGAATTTTGAATGAAAACAGAAGAGGGTGGATATGTACTCTGCTTTTGTTGTGTTGTCTCTTCTTTCAGGTGAAAGAAGTATCTGCTGAAAGTTTACAGACAGGTAGTATTAATGTAACAGGGGTCATTACCGATTCCAAAGGTGAAACAATTATTGGTGCCAGTGTTGTGGAAGTCGGGACTACAAACGGTACGATAACCGGTATTGACGGTGACTTTTCTATTCAGGTGGCTCCTGGTGCCAAACTCCGTATTACATACATTGGCTACAAGGAGAAAGAGTATGTGATTACTAAAAGTTCTTCATTGAAAGTAACGCTTGAAGAAGATTCCAAACTGATCGATGAAGTGGTGGTAGTCGGTTACGGGACACAGAAGAAGGCTAACCTGACAGGTTCTGTTGCTGCCGTAAATTTTACGGATGTAGCGTCTATGCCGGTGGCCAATACAGCGAATATGCTACAGGGGCGTTTGCCTGGTGTAATGCTGACCAATAATGGTGCCCAGGCAGGTAAAGATACTCCTGAAATTCGTATTCGTGGTGTCGGCACGTTGAGCGACAATAATAATCCGATGGTATTGATCGACGGTGTGGAAAGTTCTGTCAGCCAGATTTCAGAGATTCCGGCAGATGATATTGAAACAGTTTCTGTACTGAAAGATGCCGCGTCTGCTTCTATTTATGGGGTACGTGCAGCCAACGGGGTTATTCTGGTGACTACCAAACGTGGTATGGAACAAAAACCTCAGATTAGTTATTCCGGGAATATAGTGCTTCAGACTCCTACTGTCTTGCCGAGTTTTCTTAATTCAGCCGATTGGGCGCAAATGTATAATGAAGCACACAACAGTAATACTTATACGGCAGAAATGATTCAGAAATTGAGAGACGGTTCCGATCCGGATCATTTTGCCAATACCGATTGGGCGGATGCGCTGTTCCGTAATGCTCTGATGCATCAACATCATCTTTCGGTAAACGGGGGTAGTCAGAATGTCCGTTATATGTTGTCTGCCCAATATTTCAATCAGGATGGTATTTTGGAATACACGGGAAATAAACGTTATAACTTCCGTTCGAATGTAGATGCCACATTAGGACGTGTGAAATTGGGATTGAATCTGGCCGGTAGCAAACAGGAGATTGAAGAACCTGTTACATCGGTGGATGGTTCCGGTCTGATGCGTTATCTGAGTTGGTCTACCCGCCCGACGGTTCCGGTAAAATATTCGAACGGCCATTGGGGATGTGTGGATGGTTCATCCTTGTCCCAGTCGCAGTTTAAGAATCCGCTGGAGGAAATGAGCCAGGGGAACAAGGAAAACGACCAGTATCGTTTTGACGGCAAGGTTTTTGGTGAGTTGGATATTATTGACGGTTTGAAATTCCGTTCCAGCCTGGCTTATAAATATTATATGCAAACGACTTCTGCTTTCAGCCCCAAAAATACTCTCCGCTATGATGCAGAAGGTAATGTATTGAATACGATAGGAACTAATTCGTTGAAAGATTACCATTATATAGAATCTACCTATATCAATGAAAACATCCTGACATATGACTGGAAAATAAAAAGCCATTCGTTCAACTTTCTGGCCGGTCATTCTATCCAGGCATACCGGATGGATAAGAACGAATCTTCCAAACAGGGATTCCCAACTGATAATATTTATGAAATGGATGGTGGAACATCCAATGATAAAGTGACAGGCAGTGCAAAAGAAAACTCTTTGCAGTCTTTTTTCGGCCGTATCAATTATAATTTTGCAGATCGTTATCTATTTGAAGTGAATATTCGCCATGACGGTTCTTCCCGCATGCCGAAAGCGCATCGTTATGCGACATTCCCTTCTTTCTCCGGAGCATGGATTATGACAAACGAAAAGTTCTTGGAAGATGTTAAATTTCTTTCATCTTTAAAACTTCGTGCAAGTTGGGGTAAACTAGGTAACCAGGAGATTGGCGATTACGCTTATACATCCTTGTTGGCGGCTGATGGCAATTATTATTTCGGCAGTACGAAAAATATCGGTTTGCGTCCCAAGGCTGTTGCTAATGATGATATTAAATGGGAAACGACGACGATTACGGACTTTGGGGTGGACGCCTCTTTCTGGCAGGGACGTATTTCTGCCATCTTCGACTGGTTTGATAAAAATACTTCGGATATTTTGCTTCAGTTACCGATGCCTTCCTCTTATCTGGGAACATTGAGTGCTCCTTATCAGAATGCAGGTGAAGTTCGTAACCGTGGTTGGGAATTATCTGCCAACTATTTCGATCAAAAAGGTGATTTCTCCTGGCAGGCCGGATTCAGTTTATCAGCTGTAAAGAATAAGATTCTGGATATGAGAGGGGTGGAAAATATCAGTAATAATACAATCAACCGTGAGGGGGCACCGATCGGTTCCTATTACGGACTGAAAGCGGTAGGGCTATACCGTACGGAAGCTGATCTGAACCGTACAACGATAGTCGACGGGAAAGAGGTGGTGATCACTCAGTTTAACCAGAAACCCTCTTTAGGAGATATCATGTATGAAGACGTGAATGGAGATGGAAATATTACCGATGACGATCGTGATATTATCGGTAATCCGTTCCCGAAGATGCAATACTCTTTTAATCTGGGATTTGCCTGGAAAAATTTGGATTTGAGTATGTTTTGGCAGGGAGTTTCCGGTCTTTATCGCTATAACTGGGATGAAACGACTACCTGGTGCGGTAACCGTACCATCCGTTGGGAAGATCATTATACCGAAGATAATCCAAATGGGAGCATGCCTCGTCTGGGGAATACTTTCAATGATAAGTATTCTTCCTTCTGGTTATCCAAAGTGGATTATCTGCGACTGAAGAACTTGGAAATCGGGTATACTTTCAGACAACCCCAGTTAGGACATTTCGGAATACAGAGCATACGTTTGTATCTGGCCGGAACCAATCTGCTTACATTTACTCCGCTGGATGATTATGACCCGGAGAAGAAAAGTTCGGATTCCCGTAATGATGTACATCCGAATACAAGAACTTACTCATTCGGGGTTAATGTTAAATTCTAATTAAATACCTGCTAAGATGAAATTAATAAATAAGTATATAGGATTTTTATTGTTGTCGGGGACTTTGTTCTCAACTTCTTGTTCCGACAGTTTTTTACAGAGAGATTCGTTGACGGATACATCGAATGAGACCTTCTGGCAAACCACAGACGATGCTTTGATGGGACTTACAGCCTGTTATGCCGGTTTACAGGATAATCAGCTTTACAACAGCGATCAATATTCGTTGGGACCGTTATATATGGATTGTATTACTGATAATGGCGGTCATTTCAACTGGAGCGGATGGATTGAAGGTTTCGATGTTGCTATGGGAGTTCATTCTCCGAGTTCCGGGATATTCAGTGCTTACTGGAGTTCCTGTTATGAGGTTATAAACCGTTGCAATTCTCTTCTTGCCAATATTGATCAGATTGATATGGCTGCTGAAACAAAGGCTGTTTACAAGGCTGAGGCTATGACGTTGCGTGCTTTGATATATTGTAATCTGACATCGCTTTATCGGGATGTACCTTATATTACAGCCCCTCAAAGTATAACGGATGCCCAATGTGAAAAAACAGACCGGGCTACTATTGTTTCTGGAATTATGAACGATTTGAAAGAGGCAATCTCTGTTTTGCCGGCTACTGCGGATTTGGGACGTATCACAAAGGGAGCTGCCCAGGCGCTTTTGGGACGTATCGCTTTATATAATGAAAAATGGGAGGATGCCATTAGTGCATATAAAGGAGTTATGGAAATGAACTATTCTTTATATGATGATTATTCAACCTTGTTTACGACAGCTGGTGAAAACTCTTCTGAGATCATTTGGTCGGTCCGTTATGAAGGACCGGGTTTGTCGGAAGGCGCTGCATATAACGGACATTGGAATACGCCACTGGAAGCATTAAACGGCACGGTTGATCTGGCCGATGCTTTTTACTGTACAAATGGTAAACCGACAACAGATAAGAAAATCGGTGAACCGAATGTTGATGGTTCTACGGACGTAAATAAACCGAATGCTGCCCGTTACAACGACCGTGATCCCCGTTTATATGCCACTCTTTTTGTTCCGGGAATGCTCTGGAACGGCAAAGGAGGCGAAGGTAATTGGTATGGTGGTGCTTCTGCATCTTATTCAACAGTTTATGTATATAAGTATTTCAATCCTTCGGATGTTTCTAATTCTTTTGATAATGGTCAGGATTTTTATCTGATCCGTTATTCGGAGGTTCTGTTGTCATTAGCAGAGGCATTGGTGCAGAAAGGGGGCTATTCGTTTAGTGAGGTTACCGGACTGATCAATCAGGTACGCCGGCGTGTTGATATGCCCACGGTTGAAAGTGTAGAAGGAACAGGGCTTTCTCAATTTGAATTGTTGGAAGTTATTAAACATGAACGTCGTGTTGAACTGGCTTTTGAAGGTTTGAGGCTGTTTGACCTGTATCGGTGGAAAGAGTTGGATAAGGCTGTTAAGAATATTGAAAACGAACGTGTAGCGAATGGCTTTAATTACGAAAAGCGTATTTTTAACGGTGAAAGAGATTACGTCTGGCCGATCCCGACCAGTGAGTTGGATACGAATAAGAAGTTGGTTCAAAATGATTTGTGGAAATAAGGCATTTAAAACTTCATTTGGCGTATGAAGAAAAAGAATATAAATAGTTTATTACTATCCTTGTTTGCGTTGTTGTTACTGGGGTGTTCAGGGAATACTTCTTCCTGTTACTATCTGGACGCTATGAATGGCGACGATAACAAAAACGGACATTCTGTGGACAATGCTTGGAAAAGTTTGTCAAAACTAAAGAATGTCCGGCTTAAACCAGGCGATAAGGTCTTATTGAAACGGGGAGGGAGTTTTCCCGGGGAATTGGAAATATCCGGACAGGGAACACCTGACAACAGAATATATATAGATGCTTATGGCGAAGGAAGTAAGCCTTGTATTGTAGGGTACGACAACTCCCTTTATGCCGTCCGTATTTATAATTCGGATTATGTAACGCTTCGGAATGTAGAAATAGTGAATACAGGAAAAGAGCGTAAACCTTTTCGTACCGGCTTGAAGATAGAATGCCGAGATTATGGGGTTTCTCATAATATCGTGATAGATGGCGTGGAGGTACGTGATGTGAATGGTTCTCTGGTCAAGGAAGAAGGAGGTGGTAGTGGTATTCTGGTCGTGAACGGAGGCGAGGACATTGTTTCTGTTTTCGACAGTCTGACAATAGAGAATTGCCGCATTCTACGTTGTTCCCGCAATGCTATGATCTGGTTGGGGTACAGTAGCCGTGAAAACTGGCATCCCAGTAAGTACACGGTTGTTCGCAATAATTTGATTGAGGAGGTTCCTGGTGATGGTATTGTACCGATCGGATGCGATAGTACCTTGATAGAGTATAATGTAATGCGTAATTGTCCGGCTATTTTACCCGATACGGAGGCCGCCGCCGGTATTTGGCCTTGGAGTTGTGATAATACGATAATCCAGTTTAATGAAGTCAGCGATCATAAGGCTCCTTGGGATGCTCAGGGATTCGATTCTGACTGGAATTGTGAGAATACTGTGATACAGTATAATTATAGTCATGATAATGAGGGGGGGATGGTGTTGATCTGTAATTCCGGTGAATCTCCGGCCTCGTTCAACCGGGGAAATATAGGCACTGTTGTCCGCTATAACGTCAGTATTAATGATGCTATTCGCACAAGGCAGACACGTGTAGGGACTTTCTCACCGACGGTTCATGTGGCAGGTCCGGTGAAAAATACAACCATCTGCAATAACATCTTCCATGTAAATAAAAAGCCGGAAGGTAAAGTGGACCGTAGCGTGATAACCCTTGACTCGTGGGGCGGCTATGCTGATAGTACATTAATAAAGAGTAATGTATTTTATACGCCCGAGGTTACTACCATTAATTTGACGGAATCGACAAACAATGTGTTTGAGGCTAACTATTATCTAGGCAGATTTACTTTTAAGCCGGAAGACCCGCAGGCAAAGACATTCTCTGATGTTTATCAGGAAATCCTGGAGGCCGACCCTTCCGGTTTTGGAGGATTATCCATGCTTTTTGAGACAATGGATATTGCCGGGGCAAAAGGCACATTTGTGAATCAGGAGGCAATCAGGAACTTATTTGATAAGTTGGGCAACATGGATAAGTGAAAAATCCTGTAGGTTAAAAGGAAATGGCTTCAAAAGTAGATAAATAGCTTTTGAAGCCATTTTTTATAGTAGCCAGCTGATGAAATACATCTGTACAAGGAAATATGTATGAGACTGTCTTGCTTGAAATTTTGATAATTTATTTTATAACTCCTGAAAAGAGAGTGGGTACATGCAGTAAAATGAACTATTATCAGTTTATTTATTAAGTCTTTACAAGGATGGTTTACCTATGGAGAATATTATGATATAGTTAATATGATTTAAAAATTAGTACCTTGTGATACAAGGTATCTTCTATAAATATACATTTGTTGCATCAGAGGGTAAAAAAGTTCCTTAAATGTGTAACATTTTTTACAAAGTGTACGTCTAATAAAGAAATGTAATGACAAATATGATGATTCAGCTGAAAGGAATTAACAAAACGTATTTCAACGGTGCTCCGCTGCATGTCTTGAAAGGCATAGACCTGGAGATCGAAAAAGGTGAGATGGTTTCCATTATGGGAGCCTCCGGTTCGGGGAAATCGACGCTGTTGAACATACTGGGGATATTGGATACTTACGATACTGGTACCTATCATTTAAACGGACAATTGATTCAGAACCTCAGCGAAAGCCGTGCAGCTGAACTTCGTAACCAGATGATCGGTTTCATTTTCCAGTCATTTAATCTGATCTCTTTCAAGAATGCGGTGGAGAATGTCGCTTTGCCACTCTATTATCAGGGTATAAACCGTAAGAAACGAAATGCGATGGCGATGGAATATCTGGATATGGTCGGTCTGAGAGACTGGGCGGAGCATATGCCTAACGAAATGTCGGGTGGACAGAAACAACGTGTGGCTATAGCCCGTGCCCTGATCGCTAAACCGCAGGTGATTCTGGCTGATGAGCCGACCGGTGCACTCGACAGTGTTACTACGGTCGAAGTAATGGAACTTCTGCGTAATGTAAATAAAGAAGGTATGACTATGATTATCGTGACCCACGAGCAATCCGTAGCCAATGCGACCGAAAAGATCATCCGTGTAAAGGATGGCCTGATAGAAAACATCGAAAAAGGAGAGGGATATGTTCGACTTTGATAATTTCCGGGAAATATGGAGTACGATCAAGAAGAATAAACTTCGTACCTTCCTCACCGGCTTTTCCGTATCGTGGGGAATCTTTATGCTGATCGTCTTGCTGGGAGCGGGCAACGGGATGAAGAATGGTATCATGCATAACTTCGACCGTTGGACGGGAAACCGCGTGGAGACATGGCCCCGCTATGCCAGCAAACCTTATAAAGGGATGCAGACGAATCGTCGTGTCGAGTATAAAGATGACGATTTGGTGTTGCTGAAACAACAGAATCCGGAAGTGGATCTGGTTTCGGGCGTTCTCTATCAAAGTGATACGCTTTCGTATGGTGAAGAATATAATACGTATTCCTTGCAAGGTGTTCATCCGGATAAGGCCACTATCGACAAGATTAAGATGCTGGTAGGCAACGGGCGCTTTATTAACGAGGTGGATATTTTGCAGAAAAGAAAGGTGATCGTGATAAGTCCCCGTATGAAGGAAGTGCTTTTCCGTAGCGAAGATCCGCTGGGCAAATATTTGAATGCCAGCAATATCGCTTACCAGGTAGTCGGGGTTTATACGGATGAGGACAACAATAATAATGCACCTGCCTATATTCCGTTTTCTACGGCACAACAACTTTACCGTTCGGGATATGGAACGGATAATATTATATTCTCTCTGAATGGCGTCAGTACGAAGGAAGAATATGAGGCTTTTGAGAAACGTTTCCGAGAGCAAATGGGTAAACGTCACCGTTTTGACCCGGAGGATTTGCGGGCGATAGGTATGTGGAGCACGATTGAAGATTTTGCAATGTTTAATGGGATGATGAATGGTATTTCCTTGTTTATCTGGGTAATCGGTATCGGAACGCTGGCGGCTGGGATCGTTGGGGTGAGCAATATTATGTTGATTACCGTGCGCGAAAGAACCCGTGAGTTTGGTATCCGTAAAGCTATCGGTGCCACTCCTTTCTCTATCTTGAAACTGATCATTGTGGAATCGATCCTGATAACGGCTGTTTTCGGATATTTCGGTATGATCACCGGAGTGGGATTGACGGAAGCTATTAATATGGTGATGGAAAGTAGTAATATGGGAAAGGCCTCTTCAAATGACGATATGAGTATCTTCATGAATCCGACGGTGAGTCTGAGTATAGCTTTGTCGGCAACGGCCCTGATTATTATAGCTGGCGTGCTGGCTGGTTATTTTCCGGCTCGTAAGGCCGTGAAGATAACGGCTATCGAAGCCATGAGAAACGAATAAAATACAGATAGATATGTTCGATATAGACCGTTGGGTAGAAATATGGGTGACGATCACCCGCAATAAGACCAGAAGTATGCTGACCGGTTTCGGGGTGTTCTGGGGAATCCTGATGCTCGTTATCCTGCTGGGTTCAGGGACGGGATTCCAGAATGGTGTATTGAAGAATGTGGACGGCTTTGCCACAAACTCTGCTTTCTTTTTTTCCGAACGCACCGGGGAGGCTTATAAAGGATATAAGAAAGGACGCTACTGGCAGATGCGTAACCGCGATTTGGAGACCATCCGCCAGCGTGTGAAAGGGGTCCGTTATTTGTCGCCGATGGCGATGTCGTGGGGTGGACAGAATAATGTAGTGAGAGGACAGAAGGCCGGTACATATAATGTACGCGGGGTCCATTCGGAATATTTTCAGATAGAAACGCAGCATGTGCTGGAAGGACGTTTGCTAAACGAGATAGATGTACTGGAAAAACGTAAAGTATGTGTGATCGGTAGTATTGTCCGTGAGGTGTTGTTTACACCGGGTGAAGATCCGATCGGAGAGTATATCCGTGTGAATGGAATTTATTATCAGGTAGTCGGAGTTGTAAAACCCAAACCCCGTGTGCAGATCGGCGGACGTACGGAAGAAAGTATCATGACTCCTTTTACCACTTTGCAGCAGGTAGCAAACCAGGGAGATAAATTCTGGTTCCTGTGCGCTACGGCTGACGACGGTTATCCTTGTGACAAGCTGGTGGAAGAGATTACGGCGGTGTTGAAATCGCAGAATGAGATTTCGCCGACCGATCCGCAGGCTGTCAGTAGCTTTACGATCGCGAAGCAGTTTGAAACATTCGATATGCTTTTTACGGGTATCAATATTCTTGTATGGCTGGTCGGCATGGGAACATTGCTCGCCGGGATTATCGGGGTCAGTAATATTATGATGGTGACAGTAAAGGAGCGTACCCGTGAGATCGGCGTGAGGCGTGCTATCGGAGCCAAACCGTTCGATATAATTTCACAGATCATGAGTGAGAGTCTTTTGCTGACAGCGTTAGCCGGATTGATGGGATTGAGTTGCGGAGTATTCCTGCTCGATGTAGTGAACCGGATGATGGATAGCGGAGGTGGGCCGTCTAATGACACTTTCTTCAGTGATCCGGAGATACATATCGGAGCTGCTGTTGCCGCAACCGTTGTTTTACTTATCAGCGGGCTTATGGCTGGATTGATTCCGGCCTGGCGAGCCATGCAGATTAAGGCTATTGATGCTATCAGAGAAGAATAAGGGGAATTGAATATTATAAATTGAAAATTGAAAATTAAGATAGTTATGAAGAATCGTATCGTTAAGAAAATCCTGCGAATCATCTTTTTAGTATTGGTGGGAGCCGCCGTGGTCGGCACTTTCTACTTCTTGTGGAAAAAAGCACAACCTGTCATCACCATGTATGAAGTGGTAACTCCCAAACGCGACTCAGTAGAGACGAAGACTGTGGCGACAGGAAAGGTGGAACCGCGTGATGAGGTACTTATCAAACCGCAGATGTCCGGTATCATCTCCGAATTGTTGAAGGAGGCCGGTCAGATGGTGAAGGAAGGTGAGATCATTGCAAAGATCAAGGTAATCCCTGAAATGGTTCAGCTGAACAGTGCTGAATCGCGTGTCCGTGTGGCTGGTATCAATCTGGAACAAATCACGGCAACCTACAAACGTGATGAAGAACTGTATAAACAAGGAGTTGTTGCCAAGGAAGATTATGAGACCTCTTTGTCTAATTATAAGAAAGCACAGGAAGAAGCAGAAAATGCACAGGATGCATTGGAGATTATCCGTGAAGGTATTTCACGCAGGTCTACTTCCACCAGTACGACACAGGTTCGTTCTACCATTACCGGTATGATTCTGGATGTTCCTATTAAAGTTGGTAATTCGGTGATCCAGTCGAATACGTTTAACGACGGTACGACGATTGCTTCCGTAGCCGATATGAACAATATGATCTTCAGGGGAAAAGTGGATGAAACAGAAGTAGGACGTATCCATGAAGGTATGCCTATCAAACTGACAGTCGGTGCTTTGGATAGCCGTACGTTTGATGCCACCCTGGAATATGTAGCTCCGAAAGGAGTGGAAGAAAACGGTGCCGTCCTGTTCGAGATCAAAGCGGCCGTTCAGATGCCGGAAGATGCCTTTATTCGTGCCGGTTATAGTGCCAATGCTGAGATCGTGCTGAAACGTGCGACCGATGTCCTGACCGTTCCTGAAAGTTGTGTTGAATTCAGCGGAGACTCTACCTTCGTACAGATTGTAAAACAGGAAAAGCCGGAACAGTTATTTGAGAAACGTGCTGTTACGGTCGGTTTGTCTGACGGTATCAAAATCGAAGTGAAAGAAGGTTTGGCAGAAGGTGACAAGATTCGTGGTGGTATTGTAGCTGCTAATAAGTAATAGAAATAAAAACTAATAAGCGATGAAACAAATCATATCATCCGTAGCGCTGGCCTCATTCCTTTTTTGTCTGCCCGCTGGGGCACAGGAAGCGGCAAAGCAATGGTCGTTGGAGGAATGTATCCGGTATGCTATCGAAAACAATATAGATCTGAAACAAAAGGAACTGGAACAGAAAAGCCGCGAAGTGGACTTACACACCAGTAAATACAGCTGGCTGCCCAGTGTAAATGCCAGTGTGGGTGAAAACTTTGGTTTCGGCCGCTCCGAATCGAAAGATGGCCTGATCGTAGATCGTAATTCGGCCAATACGAGTGCCGGTATCCAATTGAGCATGCCTATCTTCGACGGTTTGAAAATACCGAACGATATTGCTGCCCGCAAACTGGACCTGAAAGCATCTATCGAGACTTTGAATAAGGCAAAGGAGGACTTGTCTATCAATGTGGCTTCTTACTATCTGCAAGTTCTTTATAATAAGGAAATGTTGAAGATAGCCCAATTGCAGGTAGACCTGAGCTCTGAGCAGGTGACAAAAACCGAGGCACTCTATAATGCCGGTAAAATCCCTGTTTCCCAGTTATACGATATGAAAGCCCAATTGGCAAAAGATGAAGTAACATTGACAGAATCGCAGAACAATGTGAAACTGGCTTTACTGGATCTGACACAAAGTCTGGAACTGGAGCGGGCCGGTGAAAACTTCGATGTGCTGGAACCGGAAAGCGGTGATGCCATTGAACGTTACATGGGTAGTATCATTCCTCCTGACCAGGTATATGACAATGCTGTCATATTCAAACCGCAGATCAAGGAACAGCAATATCTGTTGGAAAGCCAGAAGAAAGCGCTCCGTATAGCCCAGGCGGGATATTATCCGAAGCTGAATTTAAGTGCCGGTTACAGTACCGGTTACTATCATAATTTCGGTGATGGCGATTATAATAACGCTCCGTTCAGTGATCAGTTGAAGAATAACGGGCAGAAATCAATCGGTTTAAGTCTGAGTATTCCGATCTTCAATCGTTTCCAGGTACGTAACAGCGTCCGTACCGCCCGTCTCTCCATAACTAACCGTGAGTTAATGATGGAGAACAGCAAAAAATCACTTTATAAGGAGATCCAACAGGCTTATTATAATGCGACGGCAGCACAGGAGAAATACATCTCTTCCGATAAGTCAGTTGATGCAAGCAAGGTCGCTTTCTCATATGCTGAAGAACGGTATGGTGCAGGAAAAAGTACTGTATTTGAGTATAGCGAAGCAAAGACGAAGTATGCGCAAAGTCTGGCCGAACAGACACAGGCAAAGTACAACTTTATCTTCCGCACCAAGATCCTTGACTTCTATAATGGAACACCAATCACTTTATAATAATATTGCAATAAGATTAAATCCTATTTTTTTAACATAATTGATTAGACACACCAAGGAGGAAGGAAGTTTCCGTGAGGAAACTTCCTTCCGTTTTTGTAAATACACATCAATGTGAGTGAATAAATATTATATTTGTCGCAGAAAAGGGATATGAAACCTCTAAAAATACATAGTTCATGAAGAACTATGTCCCTTTTCAATTTTTAATATCTATAAGAATCAACACGTTCGCGTTTCATTAGAAAATTTAAACATTATCTTCATATTACATGCTTCTCTGATTTTAAAAGGAATAGTACAATATCTATTCCATAGTTCTTCATGAACTAATATAGATGAAAAAGCGACAAGGAGATGTATTATGAATATAAGCCGTATAAATGAAGATATAATAGAACAAATCAGAAAAGGTTCGGAAAAGGCTTTTTCTGAATTGTTCAGTACCTATTATAGCTACTTGAATGCAGTCGCTTTATGTTACCTGATCGATAAAGAGGCCGGTGCAGAAATTGTAGATGATGTTTTTATTAATATCTGGAACAAGCGAGATACCTTATCGTATCCAATTCATTATTATTTAGTACGTTCTGTTCAGAATGGTTGTCTCAATTACATCCGGGCACAAAGGGTTCAGCAAAATGTATTGGATGAACATAAGGAACAAATGTTGGCTTTTCAGGAAAATTATATCCAATCGACTCCGGTTCCATTACAGTATGTAGAAATGCGTCAGACGGAAGAAGAAGTACGCTTGGCAGTAAATCAGTTACCATCAAAATGTAAGGCAGTATTTGAAGAGTATTTTTATGCAGGTAAATCAGTTGATGTAATTGCCGATAATATGGGTTTGACCGTTAGTACAGTACGAGTTCAGTTAAAGAATGCGACTGATCGTTTGAAGCAAACTCTTAAACATCTGCTTCTTTTCTTTATCTGTTGAAATCTGTTTACTCCAGCCTTTTTTATTCCTCTTTCCGGAAAAGGATCTTTCATCACTATTGTAGAGTATCGAATTAAATAATATATTTGCATGTATAGTTGATCGGTTAAGTTGTTCAAATTAAAAACAGATGGGAAAATCTCTTAAAGATATTGCAGAAGCTCTTAAGGTCTCAAAAACAACAGTTTCATGGGTGTTGTCAGGACGTGGTGATGAACAAAAGATAAGTTCGGCTACTCAGAAAAAAATAATAGATTATGCTAAACAGGTAAAATATAGACCAAATCATCTTGCTAAAAGTCTTAGTTCAGGTAAAACGAAAACAATTGGATTGGTTGTTCCCTTCATAGGAGATACTTTTTATGCCCAAGTAGCTATGGAGGTTGAACTTGTGGCAGAACAACTGGGATATACCGTTACTTTTTGCAGTTCCGAATCTAATCCGGTAAGAGAAAATAATATAATCCAAATGTTACGATCGAAGAATATTGATGGATTAATCATTGCTCCTACTAATTATGCCAAAGGTGAATTGGAGAATTTAATACAAGAAAAATATCCGTTTGTTTTAATTGACCGTTTCTTTCCGGAATTGAATACTAATTATATTATTATAGACAATATCGGGTGTAGTTATAATCTGGTTAATAAACTGATAAATGAAGGCCGTAAAAAAATAGCCATTATAACTACGGCATCGGCCCTTTTTACCATGAGTTTAAGATATGAAGGATATAAGACCGCTTTGATCGAACATGATTGTTTTATTTCTCCTCACTTATATGGAGAGGTGTCACGCAATGAGTATGAGTTAGATATCATTCGTGTATTGGATACTATTTTTGATGCGGTCCCGGATGTCGATGGATTCTATTTCACTACGCATTATTTAGGAATGGAAGGGCTACGCTATTTTTATAAACGGAATATAGATGTCAGTAAAATAGGTTTGGCTTGCTTGCATAGTACTCCGAGTTTTGAACTTTTGGCTCCTAATATGCATATAGCGTATCTTCCTATAAAAGAGATTGGTCGTGAGTCTGTACGTGTATTAATAGAAAAATTAGAAACTACCGATAATGAAGACGAAAAGGTAAAACTGGTTTTGCCTGTATGTGATTAAAAACATATCAATCGTAAGATAGTATAAGAAAATCGGAATAAATATCATTGTTTATCTCTGATAAGACACATATGTTTGCAAAATAATATTTTTTTCTTAGTTTACTTAACCGGTAAAGTTGATTAAGAGAGAAACATAATACCATGAAATATGAAAAGGCAATTTATTCTTTCAGTATGGATTTTCATACTATCACTAAGCTCATTAAACGCTCAGATTGCGGCTATAGATGTAGACAAAGGAACCGAAAAGGTTGAAGTTGAAGACATAATCATTGTTTTCAAAATGCATTTTGATATTGGTTATACTGACTGGAGTGAATCTATTTTACAGAAATACACAACCTCTATGATGGATGAAACATTACGTTCAGTAGAAGAAACGGGTAAATTACCTAAGGAAGACCAATTTGTTTGGACTCTTCCTGGCTGGCCAATGAAATATATTATGGAAAATACCTCTGAGGTTTATAAATCCGGAATAGAAAAAGCATTAAAAGATGGACGTTTCAAAGTGCATGCACTTCCTTGCACATTTGAGACTGAATCGAGTGATCTTGAAACATTGGTGCGTGGAATGTCCTATTCTTCGCAGATAAATAGAATATATGACCAACCGTTGGTACGTGGAGCTAAACTTACCGATGTCCCTAGCCATTCCTGGATACTTCCTACATTATTGACACAGGCTGGTGTGAAGATTTTGCATATTGGTTGTAATCCCGGGTCCGTATCACCGGATATACCAACCCTGTTTTGGTGGGAGGGACCGGATGGTTCGAGGTTACTCACTTTTAACTGGGCGGAATATTACGGTTCCGGTGTACTTCCTCCGGCAACCTGGAAATATAAGACATGGTTAGCAATGATACATACGCATGAAAATACGGGTGCTCCGACACCGGAAGATGTTGCTGCTGTATTGAAAGAAGCTCGTGAAAAAGCACCTAATGCTCGGATACGTATCGGTCAGCTGGAAGATTTTTATGATGCCCTGATGAAAGAAAACCCATCATTGCCTGTAGTAAAGGGGGATATGCCGGATACCTGGATTCATGGATATATGTCGATGCCTAAAGAAGTAAAAATCAATAAGGCTATGCAGCGTGTCATTTATAATACGGAAACGTTGAATTCCTTACTCAAACAGTGGAACATAACTCCCGAACCGGTTGAACCTTATGTTGAAAAGGCTATTGAACAATCTTTATTGTTTGATGAACATACTTTTGGGTTGGCAATGAGTCATGGACACCAGGATTTTTGGAAATATGGGGACGATTTTACAGTCAGCAGGGCGCAAGGGCTGTATGATTTTATAGAAACATCCTGGAATGAAAAAGGAAGTAGGGTGCACCGCGCTGAACAATATATTATTCCTTCTTTACGAAAGGATTTGAAGAAACTAGCTCAGAATGTAGCCGTTAAAGGGCGTAAAGTTGTTGTCTATAACCCGCTTCCCTGGAAACGTTCGGGTTTGGTCAGTTTCCATATGGGAGTTTATAAAAAAAATTTCCAGGTTTATGGTTTGAAGGATGAATTGACAGGTAAGATTTTGCCGGTATATAACGACTACAATCACCTGTCTTTTCATGCAGAAGATATTCCATCCCTGGGGTATAAGACTTATACGTTGGTAACATCTCCTATATCTGAGGATTCCCGAAGTTCCCGTATTGATGAAGTAGAAGCTGTGTTGGAAAACAACTATTTCAAAATAGAAATAAATAAGGAAAACGGTGCATTACTTTCTGTTTGGGATAAACAACAACAGAAAGAAATGGTCGATGGGAAGAATGAATATGGATTCGGAGAGTATATCCACGAGAAATTTGGTCAAGAGGAAATCAACCGTTATAATGCGAATTATGTGAAGCCCGGACATCATGGCTGGGCTGATCAGGAGATGGGGCGGCCGGAAAATCCAGACCTGAAATATGAAATGATAAAGGGCAGATTAAATAAAATCAAATATTTGCAGACCTCCCATTCAGTTAGTGCTACCGCATTCTGTCAGACAGGTGCTGGCGATGACTATACATTAACTTATACGTTAGAAGATAGCTCCCCTTATCTGGAAATTTGTTGGGGGATACGGAATAAACCGGCTGAATCCCAACCCGAAGGTGGTTGGCTTGCTTTTCCGTTTAATCTGTCGAATCCTTCATTCCGGTTAGGGAGAACCGGCGGTGTTGTTAATCCGGTCACTGATTTTGTAAAGAACACCAATCATGATTATTTCTTCCTGAATACCGGTATGGCTATTGTTGATAATCAAGGGAAGGGGTTTGGTCTAAATACACCGAATGCCCCGGCTGTCAGTCTGGACCGTCCCGGTCTGTTCCGTTTCTCCGGAGAGTTTATTCCCCAACGACCTAATGTTTTTGTCAATCTGTTTAATAATCAGTGGGGAACTAATTTTACAGAATGGATAGAAGGAGGTTTTTCTGCCAAAGTATATCTATGGTCGATCGATAAATACAGTAATGAGACTTCTCTTATTACACCGACAGAAGAAACGCGTGTTCCTCTGATGGCAACATATACAGAGGATGATGGAGGTGAACTTCCGCTCTTTTCCGAGGGGATTACATTGTCGGAAAAAGGAATTTTAGTTACTGCTTTCGGACCGAATACAGATGGTGAGGGAGACTTGTTGAGACTTTGGGAACAAGCTGGTAAAAAAGGCAAATGTACTGTTACATTATCCGGAAAATCATATCGGTCTGCTCAATTCTGTAATCTGCGCGGTGAACCGTTGGGAGATTCGTTTCCAATAAAGAATAATGAGCTGTCCGTCGAGATGCATGCCTATCAGCCTGTATCGATCATATTAAAAAGGTAATAAGGAATGTAATTAAATAAATAAGAAAATATGAATACGTTTGAGCCTGACTACAGAAATATTTTAAAGGTATTATATAATCAGAAACCTGATTATTTGCCTTTATATGAGCATAATATCGATGCCCCTTTTGTTTCTAAATGTATAGGGGAGGAATTGTCGTTAAATGGCCGTAAAAGCCGCTCTGATCTGGATGAGTATTTTAGTAAATATATTTCTTTCTGGAAAGAAAATACCTATGATGCATTCAGTTATGAAGCTGCGATTTGCGAAATCCTTCCCGGTCATGGGGCTATATTAGGGGGGATGCTCGGTCCTATTCAGACCCGCGATGATTTTGACAGATATCCGTTTGACGATATTCCCCGTATTTTCTGGGAAACATACAGACCTCGGTTGGAGTCTATCCGGAGAGTAATGCCCGCCGGGATGAAAGCCTATGGAGGTTGTGGATATGGTATTTTTGAAACAGCTCAGGATCTGGTGGGTTATGAAAGCCTTTGTGTCATGCAGTATCTCGACCCGGAACTTTTTGCCGACATTTTCCGGAAAATCGGTGAACTCTACGAAACATTGTGGACTAAGATGTTGGAGGAGTACGACGATCTTTTTGTCTTCTATCGCATGGGAGATGATTTGGGGCATCGTATGGCAACAATGCTCGAACCGGATACGATCCGTCAGTTTATTTTACCGCTGCATAAGAAAGTGATCGATATCGTACATAATAAGAATAAGAAGTTCTTACTGCATTGTTGTGGGAATATCAAAGAGATCATGCCTGATATTCTTCAGAACGGGATAGATGCCAAACATTCGAATGAAGACCAGATATGTCTTTTTGATGAATGGATCGATAACTATTCGGATAAAATCGGTCTGTTCGGAGGATTTGATATGAATTATCTGATCTTGAATCCGTATGACCAGGTCTTTAACAAAGTTCTGGAGGAAGGTACACGGTTCCGTAAAAAAGCGAACGGATACGGTCTGGGATCCGGCAATTCAATACCTGATTACATGCAGATAGAGGGATTCTATGCAATGGTAGATGCCGTAAAAGAGATAAGAAGAAGGGAACAATTAACTAAATAAATAGAATAGTATGGAAAACACATTAGAAAGAATAGCACTTTGTGTCGAAGTGGGTAAGATCAATGCAAAAACTCCTTATCCTCCGGCAATGAAAGGGGAAGACGGAGCTGATGAATTGACATTGAAGGCTTTGGAGCAGGGGTATTCCCCCAATGACATTTTAACAAAGGGATTGATCGTTGGTATGAACAATATCGGTGTGAAGTTCAAAGAAAATAAAGTGTTTGTGCCTCAGGTTCTGATGAGTGCAAAAGCTATGAGCGGTGGCATGCAACATCTGAAAAGATATTTTAATGACGGTTCGGTCAAACGTAAAGGTAAATTGATTATCGGTACGGTAAAAGGAGATTTACATGATATTGGTAAGAATCTAGTATGTATGATGGTGGAAGGAAATGGCTATGAGATTATCGACTTGGGGGTAGATGTTACGGAAGAAAAGTTTGTGGACGCTGTCAGAGAAAATCCGGATGCTTTTGTTGGAATGTCTGCTTTGTTGACAACCACAATGGTCAATATGGAGTCGATCAATACAGCTATAAAGACAGAGTTTCCTCAAGTGAAAACATTTATAGGCGGAGCACCTGTGAGCAGCGATTTTGCTCAGAAAATAGGTGCAGACTATTATACAGAAGAGCCTCAGCGGTTAGTAGAGATTTTAAACCAGTTAACATCTAATTGATATGACATCAAGAGAACGTTTTTTGACAGCATTATCGGGTGGTGTACCCGACAGAATTCCTATTATGGAACATCTTTTCAGTTTGAAACTTATGCAGGAGCTGTTGGGATATACAACGGTTTTGTATGATGGTAAAACACAGGCAAAGCTGGCTACCAAGCTGGGTATCGATGGTATCTGGACGCCGATTAACGGTTTCTGTGGTATCGAAGAGACTCCTCATGAACCGAATGAGATATACAAAGATGAATGGGGCGTTACCTATCAGAAAAACGGCTGGCCGATCATCGCACAAATCGATACACCTGTAAAATGCCGTGAAGATTGGGAAGCGTATACTTTACCTCCGGTCGATACGCCTTATCGCCTCAAAATTTTCAAAGATGTGAAGGCTGCTAATACGGAAGACCTGGCAGTCGTGTTGGGTACTTTGGGACCGTTCACCATGCTATCCTGGTATATCATGGATTTCGAGACATTGGCTATTACCATGTATACGGATCCGGAAATGGTACATGAAATAAATGAAGCAGTGTTGGAATGGACATTGGGGGCTATCCGCCTGGCTGTAAAGGATGGGGGAGTCGATTGTGTACAAATATCTGATGACTGGGGTGGTACGAATGCTTTGTTGATTTCTCCGGATGACTTCCGTACTTTCTTCATCCCTTATTTCAGGCGTTTGGTTGCCGGTATCAAAGAATTAGGAGTGCCGGTTATTATGCACAACGATGGAAGAATCTGGGATGTCCTCGACGATCTGGTAGATTGCGGTATCGATGGACTTCACCCTGTAGAACGGGCAGCCGGTATGGATCTGAAAAAAGTAAAAGAAAGATATAAAGGAAAGTTGACCCCTATCGGTAATGTCAATAACAAAGTGACGATGGCTTCTTCCGATCCGGATGCTGTTCGTAAAGAAGTACTGGAGTGTATCAGGGAAGCTGCTGTCGATGGAGGATATATGATTGCGACAGATCATAGTATTCACGATCTGATCCCTACGGAAAACGTGCGATGTCTGATAGATACAATCAATAAGTATGGAAAATATCCTATTGACTTGACTTTCTGATGAAAATAATAATTTTAGTCGATAAGAATGGAGAGTTTAATTTAAATAAAGTATTTTTGATGTCGATCAATTATTAAAAACAAAGGGGGATTATGATACGGTTTGTATGGGTATTTGTTGTGTTGCTGTGTGGTTCTGTTATTTGTCAGGCTCAGAAATATAAAGATCCGGCAGTACCTGTGGAAGAGCGGGTAGAAGATCTGTTATCACGGATGACGCTGGATGAGAAAATTGCCCAGATGGGAATGATTCGTCTGGATGAAGCCGGAAAGAAGGGATTAAATGGGATTGGAGCTTGTGAAAGCCCTTTCATTAAAGCAGCCGACATTGCCGGAATATCGGCTGTTTCGAAACGTTTTTTCCGTGACAGCACCCGTTTGGGAATACCACCGATACAGATCGCAGAATGTTTGCATGGTTTTCTGTCCCATGGTTCGACCGTTTTTCCCCAGGCTATAGCCCAGGGAAGTACCTGGAATCCGGAACTGATAAAGGAAATGGCTTCGGTTATAGCTCTGGAAGCTAGTAGTGCAGGTGTTGATCAGGCTTTATCCCCTTTGTTTGATATTATACGTGACCCCCGTTATGGGCGGGTAGAAGAGTGTTATGGAGAGGATTATTATTTGGTCGGTGAGATTGGTTCCGCTTTCGTTCGTGGAATGCAAGGTGAACCGGAACAGACCAGAAAGAGAATAGGTACAGGCAAGTTGATCTGTACAGCCAAACATTTTGCCGGGTACTCTGCTCCGGTGGCGGGTATAAATCTGGGGCCGACCTCTATCGGTGAGCGGGAGTTACGTTCTTCCCACTTGCCGGCTTTCCGTAAAGCTATAACGGAAGCGAATATTTATTCGGTTATGCCTTCTTATAATGAAGTGGACGGTATAGCGGCTCATGAAAGTAAGTTCTTGTTACAACAGGTTTTGAGAGATGAGTGGAATTTCCAGGGATATGTCTTTTCCGATTATGGAGCGATGGATATGCTCCGTTATTTTCATCGGACATCGGCGGACAGAAAAGAGGTTGCCCGGAAAGCAATCACGGCCGGCGTTGATTTAGAAGCGCCCTCTCTGGAATGTTATGCTTCTCTGGCGGAATTGGTTGAGGATGGTACAATCCCTGTTTCGATGATTGATACCTGTGTAAAACGCATATTACGTGTTAAATTTAAAGCAGGATTATTCGAAAAACCTTATGCTTCCCCGGAAATATCCCGGCAGGTCGTAGGAAAGGCAAGCCATAAACAGTTGGCTCAACGAATAGCCGAAGAATCTGTTATTCTGCTGAAAAATGAATCGTCCCTTCTTCCGTTAAACCGTTCGTCATTAAAGTCGGTAGCCGTAATAGGTCCGAATGCCGATCAGGTTCAGTATGGCGATTACAGTTATACCAAAGGAAATCTGTCCGGTGTGACTGTATTACAGGGAATTAAAGAGTTTGTGGGAAAAGGTACGACGGTACGATATGCAAAAGGATGTTCTATCTCCGGTGAAGATAAGGATGGTTTTGGAGAAGCACTGGACGCTGCAAATAAGTCTGATCTTATCGTTTTTGTAATGGGCGAAACCAGTTCTACTTTGTCCGGCATCGGTTGGGGAGACGAATCGACTAATAAAGCAGACGATCCGAATACTTGTGGGGAAGGCTTCGATGTAACAGATTTGAATCCGTATGGAGTACAACGAGAGTTATTGCAGGAAATATATAAAACCGGCAAACCGGTCGTTCTGGTTCTGGTACATGGACGCCCCTGGTCGATAACCTGGGAGAAAGCCCATATCCCGGCAATACTTGAAGCCTGGTATCCGGGAGAAAAAGGCGGAACAGCGATTGCCCGGATATTATTTGGAGAAGTAAACCCGTCCGGACGCTTGTCTGTCAGCATCCCTCAGAGCGTAGGCCACGTTCCGGTCTTTTACAACCATAAGCCATCCGGCAGAGGTTTTTACCATTCACCGGGTACAAAAGAAAAGCCTGGACGCGACTATGTCTTTTCTTCTCCGGATCCGTTGTTCCCGTTTGGTTACGGTTTGTCTTATACTACATTTGAATATTCGGGTTTACAAGTTTCTAAAAAGAGATTTGGCCCGGATGATAAGATACAGGTTTCTTTGGACGTAACTAATACTGGAAAGAGAGCCGGCAAAGAAGTTGTCCAGTTATATGTTCGGGACTTGATAAGTTCCGTATCCATTCCTGTAAAACAATTGATAGGCTTCACGAAAGAAGAGTTGGTTCCCGGAGAAACAAAGCGGGTGACCTTTCAGGTTTCTCCCGATGAACTGGGACTATGGAATGAAAATATGCAATATGTGACCGAACCTGGCGAATTTGAACTGATGGTAGGCCGTTCTGCGGAAGATATCCTATTGAAAGAAAAAATAGAATATATAGAATAACATATTTGAAACTCGGGTTCAGGATAAAAACAAGTTGTCCTGACATAAGTTTACTTTGGTTTTTTGTCTACTTATTTCAGGACAGGACAAGCCGTACAAATATTCGTATTATTAATATTGAACGAATAAAACATATATATCGAATGAAAGGAACATATATGTGTTTTATTCGTTTGATATATATCAAACGAATAAATGATTAGATACGCTTTCAGTAAAGCTTCTAATGAATTGAACCACTTAAACGGATCTTTTTGGACTTTTTTTGAAAATAATTTGATTTCATCTAAATTATTTCCGGCCGGGATGTGTATTAATATAAGAACGGTTAGAAAAAAGTCATATGCAAGATAAAGATATATTATTTGAGAATTTAATGAACGAATACATTGCGGGTTCAATAACCGATGAAAATAAAGGTATTTTGTTTTCGTTGGTGGAGAAGTCTGAATTGTATAGGAAGCAATACGATGAGATGGTCAAGCTGTATGCTCTTCTTCATGTCCCTGCTTTTGAGGCTCAGAAAGATTCTAAATATACAAATTTGAAAGAGAGGTTACATGTATCATCCGGTATGACTGTCGGACGTAAATGGGTAATCTATGCCCGGAATGTAGCTGCGGTTATCTTATTAATGGTAACAGTTTCTTTAGGTTCTATAATTACATATGAAGAACTGGATAATTCCGGAGATATGCTGTATAACGAGACAACGGTGCCACTGGGTTCACAGACAAAGATTCTTTTGCCGGATGGTTCGACAGCAGTCCTTAATTCCGGTTCTATTCTGAAATATCCATTATCTTATGGAAAGAAAGAGCGTAATGTTTATCTGGTAGGAGAGGGGTATTTTGAGGTGGCCAAGAACAAAGAAAAAGTATTCCAGGTACATGCCGGAGATATGAAGGTCAAAGTGACGGGTACTGTTTTCAATGTCCGGTCATATCCCGAAGACCTTTCAGCCGAAGTCTCCCTGATTAACGGAGGGGTAGATGTTTCTGTCAATAATAAATATGTTCGCTTAAAACCTGATGAAAAAGCTATTTATAATCGTGGAACAGGACAATTGTACAGCGAAAGCACTGAATCCTATAAGTCAGCGTTGTGGACAACCGGAAGGCTGAGTTTTGTGAATACTTCGTTTGCCGAAATATTGAAAGACATAGAACGGAAATATAATGTAAAGATTCATGTAGAAAGTGATAAGGTCGAAAAGGAATACTTTTCAGGAAGTATCAATCTGGAAATGTCGCTTCAGGAAGTGTTTAATTTTATTGATGTGGATAAGAAATATCGGTTCGAAGTAAGCGGTGGTGTTATTTCAGTGAAAGATAGATAAAGAGAATGATTAGTTTTTATGTTTAACCTAAAAAGTATTATTATGATAGAGAGTGGATAAAAAGGAATCGGAGATGGTTGGCACTTCTCTCCGATTCACAAAAGATTTTAATTCAATTAGTTGTTAACTAACAAATTTCTTACAAAGATATGAAAAGAAATTATTCTTTGATAAAACAATTAAGTTCATTTATAGTATTGAGCGCAATAACCTCATCTGTGTATGCCAATACTATAATGCAAGATGTAAAAATTACTATAAATCGTCAAAATGCTCCCATAAGCAGAGTACTTGACGATATAGAAGAACAGACCGGTTATTCCATTTTGGTGCGTAATAACGACATAAATGTGAAGAAGAAGGTTTCGGTAAATGCAGACAATAAAACGATCGAACAGGTATTAGCCTCTGTTTTTAAAGGGATGGACGTGCGATATGATGTTGAAGGAAAGACAATCTCCATTTACAAACCTGATGTAACTGTAGTCCAGTCTGTTAACCAACAGAAACGTATTGTAAAAGGTGTTGTTGTCGATAAAAACAATGAACCGGTAATCGGGGCCAATGTCATAGATAAAGGTGACAAGACAAATGGTACCATTACGGATATAGATGGTAAATTTACTTTGAATGTCGCAGATAATGCAGCATTGGAGATCTCCTTTATCGGGTATAAGTCTCAGGAGATACCAACGAAGGGCAAAATGAACCTGAATATTGTCCTGATGGATGATACGGAATTGCTGGATGAGGTTGTTGTGGTCGGTTATCTGACACAGAAAAAAACGTCATTAACAGGAGCTGTGTCAAACATGAAGATGGAAGAAAACCTGACGACTATTCCGACAGCCTCGGCTGCAAATTTATTGGCAGGAAAAATGGCGGGTGTCAATATCTCTTCTAAAAACGGGCTTCCGGGTACAAATCCGAAATTACAAATCCGTACCATTTCTTCCTGGAAAGAGGAAAAATACAATCCGCAGCCAGTAACTTATGTCATTGATGGTGTCGTTAGGGATGCTACGTCTTTCAATGCGATGAGCGCAAATGAAATTGAAGATATTTCTGTATTGAAAGATGCGGCTTCGGCTGCTATTTATGGATCACGTTCGTCCGGTGGTGTTGTTATCGTAACGACCAAGAAAGGTAAGATTGGCAAGCCGACTATCAATTATTCGTATGGTTTCTCTGTCGATACACGTACGAAAGGTTATGATCTGACGGATGGTGTGCAAACGGCCGAGATATATAACCGTGTCAATCCTGAATCTACCAGTAAATGGACACAGGAAGAGATCGACCATATCGCTTCTATTAATGGCGGATACGGATATAACCAGTTGGATGAAGTATATCAGAACCCGACTACGCAAACACATAATTTGAATATCTCGGGTGGTAATGACCGGATTCATTATTTTGGAGCAGCTTCCTACATGAAACAACAAGGGTTCTTGTCTCCGCTTACATACGATAAATATAATATCCGTATGAATGTGACGGCTAAAGTGACTGACGATTTTGAATTGTATACCGGATTTTCATTAACCAATGACAAGATCGGTCGTATTGCCAGTGACGGTACGGATTGGGCATACGATACGTATGGTAAATTGCGTATTTGGCAACCGGAGCAGCCAGTATTTACCGATAGTGGAAAATTGGTTGATTACGGTTGGATCGGCAATGTGGGTGCCCGTGTATTGGGTTATGACGGATATCGTTATGATAAGCGTCTGAATCCGACATTTACCGTAAAGGGAACATATAAAATGCCTTTCCTGAAGGGATTGAGTGCCAGTGTTCAATACAACAGGACTTGGACGCACAATACGGTGAACGGGTATTATACCAACTATGATATGTATATCACCAAACATAGTGGTGCCAACGGACGTATCATGTCTACACGAGATGAAGATATTGTCGGGGTTAAGCGGTCCAGCCAATATGGCAGGGATTATTTGCGCAAGGATTCCAAATGGGGAGATACTCAACAGTTGAACTTCTATTTAAATTATGCCAATACGTTCAACGATGTGCATAATGTGGCTGCGGTATTATTGACAGAGTGGTCCGAAGGGTTCAATGACAGTGTTTATGGTCTCAGAGAAACTTTCCCGACTTATATGACTGACCAGTTTTGGGCGGCAGGTAGCTCGCGAGAGTTCACCTCCGGTGGGGGAGATCCCTCTTATAAAAACGGACGTATGTCTTATGTAGGACAGTTCAGTTACTCATATGCAAATAAATATTTGTTAGGTTTCTCTTTCCGTGAAGACGGTTCCATGAACTTTGCTCCTTCTCAGCGTTGGGGGTTCTTCCCGGCAGGTTCTGCCGGCTGGGTACTGTCTGAAGAAAACTTCTTCAACAAGAAATGGATCCAGTTTATGAAGCTTCGTGGTTCTATCGGTCTGACCGGTGACGACTCTGTCGGTGGATGGCAATGGCAAGAATCTTATACGGCTGTCAAGCTCAATGATAACAATAATGTCTTACCGGCTTATTTCGGCAAGAATCCTTCTAAACATGTCGGTTTGAATTACGGTAATGTAGTCAATCCGAACCTGACATGGGAAAAGGCATTGAACTATAACGTCGGTTTGGATATGACCTTCCTGGATCATTGGAATTTGAGTGCAGATTATTGGTTCCGTAAATCATACGATATCTTGGATAATCGTCAGGCAACATTGCCTACTACTTTTAGCCGTGACATGCCTGCCGAAAACTACGGTAAGATGAACGCGCAAGGTATCGACTTGCAATTGGGGTATAAGGGAGCAAGCCACGATTTCAACTACTATGGTAATTTGACTCTGTCTTATGGATGGAACGAAATCAAATATAAAGACTACGCCGAAAACGCTCAATGGATCGATATTCCTATCGGCACATCTACAAGTCGTTGGGTTGCGTATGATTTTGATCGCATTATCCGTACACAAGAAGAGTTGGACGCTTTCAATGCGGAACATCCGAATTATTCATTTAAAGGTATGAAGCCGGAATTAGGTATGCTTGTTTATAAAGACCATTCAGGTCCGGATGGCACACCCGATGGCGTTGTCGATAGCTGGGACCGTGTAGTGTTGCGTGATAAGAACTTCCCGGTACAATATGGCTTGAATTTGGGTGGTAGTTGGAAAGGACTCAGTTTGGACATGATGTTCTCCGGTGAGTTGGGCAGAGACCGTTCCTTCCGTGATTTGGCGGGCAATGTGGAATGGAACCGTGTATGGGCTGAATGGTATGACAACAGTTGGACTCCTGAAAACCCGAATGCCATGCTTCCGAAACAGGTGAGCGCAAATGCTCCGAGAACATATAAGGACGATGACTGTCAGTTTTGGTTGAAGAAGACTAATTTCATGCGTTTGAAATATCTCACATTGAGCTATGACCTGCCGAAGGGACAGTTATACAATAAACTATTTGACAATGTACGGCTTTTCGTGACCGGGTCTAACCTTTTTGTATTAAGTAGCTTCAAATATTATGATCCTGAACTGGAACATGGTAATGCCTATCCGATTATGCGGTCATTCAATTTTGGTATTGATGTGAAATTTTAAATCTGAAGTAAACAATGAAACGATTCAAATTATTAGCAGGTCTGCTTTGTGCTTTTCTTATGTATGGATGCAGTCTGGATTACGAAAATACAAATTCCATCACACCGGACGGAGTATGGAAAAATTCTGAAATGATCAATGCGTTCCTGTCTAACATCTATGGAAACATGATGCCCGGTTGGCCTATTGCTGCCAACAATACGGATGAGGGTATGAATGGACCGACAGAAATGAACCAGTATGTACGTGGAGAATATTCCGTAGATATTAGTGGGCAAGGTTTGGATTATCGATTTATAGAAAGGATTAATTTCTTTTTAACGAATCTGGAAACGGTTGAACTTTCTGTTTTGACTCAGGTAGAGAAAGACCGAATGCGCGGACAAGCCTTGTTTTGGCGTGCGTGGGATTATTGGGGAAAGGTGTTCACGTTGGGTGGTGTCCCTTTGATCTTGGAGGGGCAGGATGTATCTGATATCAATTCATTGTTGGTATCCCGTAATTCAACAAGTGAATGCATGGCACAGATCGTGAAAGACTTGGATGAGGCTATTTCTTTGCTTCCGGATGTATGGGGAGATAGCGACTATGCCCGGATTGATAAGGGATGTGCTATGGCTTTCAAAGGACGTGTTCTGTTGGCATACGCCAGTCCACTATTTAATCCGAACCACGATCAGACTCGTTGGCAGCAGGCCTATGAGGCTAACAAAGCCGCAGTCGATTTCTTGCAGGGCGTAGGTAAAGGACTGTATCAAGGTAAATATGCAGATATTTGGTATGACGAACAAAACTGCGAGGTTATCATGGTGAACCAATTTTTCGGTCCGGACCATTATCTGGATCAGAAGAATATCCGACCGCTTCCTTTGACAAAGGATATGGCTGATCAAAACGAGGCTATCTTGCCATTGCTGTTGGCTTTTCCGAAAGCGGATGGAACACCGCTGGAGCTGGATGTAAACCGTTTAGCCAATGATATGGATTATAACCATGAATTCGTAAATGAGTTCTACAATAACCGTGATCCACGTTTCCATGCCACGATATTTTGTCCGGGTACGGAGTATCCCTGCAACGATGTACTTATCGGTGACAATAAGTATTGGAATGGTTGGCATATCCTGAGCGATGGAGCTTATGCTCACCTTACCATGGATGAGTTCGGAAAAGCTGCCGGAGCCAGTTCGAACTTCTATCAACGCAAAGGTCTTGACTATAACATTAATGCCAGTAAAGTATATGAAGCTCAGGTTGATTGGGTTGAAATTCGTTTCACAGAGGTGTTGATGAACTATGGTGAGTGTGCAAATGAAGTAGGTAAGAGCAGTGAAGCATTGCAGGTGTTATATGATGTCCGGAAACGTGCCGGTATAGAAAACACAACAGGTAACTATGGTATTACAGCTACTTCACAGGGTGATATTCGCGAAGCATATATGACCGAACGTTACATCGAATTCGCTTACGAGGGTAAACGCTGGAACGACTTGCGTCGCTGGAAACGTTTCGACATCCTGAACGAAATCAAATACCGTTCGTCTCTTTGGTTGGTTATCAACGATTACAGTGTAGTGAAAAATGGTAATTTCGATTGGGCAAAAGACATGTTCGATCCGGAAGTCAATAAGCTTTTCCGTTTCGATTATATCGAATGCGTGGATGGTGACAAGACTCTGTATCGTTTTAACCTGGATAACAACCATTGGTTCTATCCGCTCAAGAAGAATGACTTGGATCGCAATTCCAAACTGGAACAAAACAACGAATGGGGCGGCACTTTCGACCCGTTGAAATAAGTGTTTGATTTGAATTGATTGACTAAAGCATGCAGATTTTATCTGTAAAGATTTGTCTGCATGCTTTTTCATACCTTATAAGCAAAATACTTTTAATCTTTAAATTTATATACTCTCTCACACGTTTGAAACAGGCGCGCCTGATTGACTATCCGGTGACGTTGTATGTCGGTGCGCGTCCGGACAACGGGGAGAGTGACAGGCCTGAGATAGAATAGGCTTGGATGTGATAAGCCCCGGTATCGGGGCTTACTTTGTTTTTAGGAGGATGTTAAGGTGGTTAAAAGCACTAATAATCCACTGAAAAGGCAGTTTTTTGCTATGTTTAGGCAAATAGCCAACCTGTATTTTTGTTTAATAATCTACAATTATACGATGAAAAAGAAATTATTATCATTGGCAGCGGTAACTGTTCTGTTATCCGGCTGTAATTTAAATACGTCTCAATCCTTTCAAACCGATTATTTCGGTATCGATGTCGATTCGCACGGTTATATCACAGGCATGTATAACCTGACGCGCGAGAGTCGCAATTTCAGTCCGGCCGATCAGCCGTCGCCTTTGTTGGCACTTTACGATAGCGGTTTGAAACGTTATTATTATCCGCAGAAAGCCCGTTATGCGGGAGGCAGATACAAACTGGAATATGAAAACGGTTCGGTGGCGACCGTGCGGTTGGACGAAAAGGACAAATATTTCAAATTGACCTTGGAGGATTTAACGCTGCGCGAGAGTATCGATGGTGTGCAGTGGGGAAATTATTATACCAATATTAATAATGTATTAGGCGAAATGATCGGAGTGGCGCGTGATACATCGGCTGCGGTCTGCTACGCGATCGGGGCGTTGGCATTGGACGACAATACGATCGGCGGGGAGTCGCGTTATACGTCAGAGACAGGCGCAGGGGGGTACATTGTCCATACGCCTGATCCGGAGAAGTATCCGTTGCCATTGACTCTTCATGAGGGAGAGAGTTTTTCCGTAGGGGGCGACGGGTTCAGCGATGTGGCTTTTTATAACCGGAAAGAGCCGTTTTATCGTTCGTTGTATGGTAGCACGGCGGGAGTGGATTGCAACGGACGCATCAATATCCGTTACCATTCGCGTGACCGCCGCGGGGAAAATATGATTTACACACCGGAAGGAGTTGCGCTTGTGAGTGAAAAATTCCGTTATCACCAACAGCGGCAAGCGGTGCCTGGTGTCGATTATATCGGTTCTTCCATCGCCTTGTGGGGAAGTCCTGATAGTACGGCGTTGATGGATGTCATCCAGACGATTGTCTTGGAAGAAGGGTTACCTCATCCCATTTTCAACGGGAAATGGGTGAAAGACCCGACCTCTTTCATGCCCGACTTGCAGACATACGGGAACCGCTACGATAGTATCGCTTCGTATGCCAAGCAAATGGGATTGAAGGTGATCAATGCTTATGACCAGGGTTTCTTGGTTCCTGACCGGGCAAATGAGGGTTATCTGGATGGAAAGGACCAGCCACGTAAGACGTATCGTTTTTCGGATGGTACCAGCTTGTCGCATCGTGA
The DNA here is from genome assembly GCF_023656785.1 of Parabacteroides caecihominis. NCBI lineage: Bacteria > Pseudomonadati > Bacteroidota > Bacteroidia > Bacteroidales > Tannerellaceae > Parabacteroides > Parabacteroides caecihominis. The sequence continues at coordinate 71,374 of NZ_JAMOKS010000010.1, read as the reverse complement.
GTATGCCGACCTTCTGGCTAAGGATGGTTTGATTTTGGGGCGTACCAATATCACGACCTCTTTGGCTCCCGGCACGAAAGATTGCAGCCCGTTCCCGTCAGACAGCGTGTGTATCTTGAATCGTCATTATTTGAGTGAAGATATATCGGAGAGTGATACATTGATTTATGTGGATGCTCCGGATTACCTGAACGAGTTGATTGCTTCGGACCAGTTTTGTCCGCTTAACTTCGTAAAGATAGGGAAGGAGTTGATTCATTTTACCGGTGTGTCGGCAGAAAAGCCTTATCGGTTGTTGAACGTGGCACGAGGTTATTGGGGAACGATACCGGCAGTCCATGGCAAGGGGGATGCGGTCGACAAGTTGCAGGCGACTACTTGCTGGGGATACCAGGGACTTATCCCGAATTTGGAGTTACAGGATGAATTTGCACGTTATTATGCGGATGTTGCCGGACGGTCAGGATTGGGGCTTTATGATTTCGACGGTCAGGAGTTCCTGTTCTTTAACGGGATGGGTGGTTATTCGGTTAAAAGGTTTTACCGGACGATGTTCGACCAAGCAAAGAAGTTGAACTTGCCAGCTGACATCCGGTTTACCGGTGCCGGTTTGAGCGAAGGCTCCTGGCATTATCAAAGCGTATGGAATGTAGGTGGCGGTAAGAATATTTATGATGCAGATTTACGTGTCTGGGGAAGCACGACCAGCCAGGGAAAGGATTTGCGCGATGTGACGTATGCGAACTATTTCCCGTCCAGCTTTGGTGTTAATTTCCCTATTACGGCAGCGTCGACTGTAGAGCAATATGAACATATAGAGGCTATTGCAGTAGGACATGGAACTACTTATTTCTTGAAAATAGGTCAAGAGGATGTGGAAAGTTGTCCCCAGAAATATGCCATCTTCAACGTGATCCGTACATGGGAGGAAGCCCGCCGGGCGAATGCCTTCCCGACCTATATCCGTAAGATGTTGCAAGATCCGGCATTGAGCTGGCGGTTGGAAAAGAAGGTGGATAATGAATGGACGTTGTTCCAGATGGAGAATGGCCAAAAAGGGCGTTCTTTCGATTTGAAGGCGGATGAGAAGAGTATATGTTTTGTACCATAAAAATGAATATCAATATGAGAAAGTCTTATTTAATCATAGCATGTATAAACATGTTCGGATTGTTTGCCTGGGGGCAACGGTCCGAACTAAATTTTGATAGGGATTGGCGGTTTGCCCGGTTTGGTTTGCAGGTGGATGGTTCGCGTGTGGAGGAACCGGATTCTTTGCAGGCTTATTCGTTTAACGATTGGGATTGGAAGAGGCTGGATGTTCCCCACGATTGGGCGATCGAGGGACCTTTCCGGATCGACCTGGATGGGTATACCGGAAAATTGCCTTGGCAGGGCATCGGCTGGTACCGTAAATATTTTGAAGTATCGTCGAAAGATAAAAAGAAACGGTTTTATCTGGATTTCGATGGGGCGATGGCGAATGCCGAAGTTTGGCTCAATGGGAAAAAAGTGGGGGAATGGCCTTACGGATACAGCTCTTTCCGGGTTGATTTGACCCCTTATCTTTTGTATGATAAGAAGAATGTGGTGGCTGTCCGGTTGAATACCGAAAAGTTTGGTTCCCGCTGGTATCCCGGTGCCGGAATTTATCGGCATGTACGGTTGGTAAAAACGAATCCTGTACATGTGGCACATTGGGGTGTTTTTGTGACAACTCCTGAAATCACGGACGAACGGGCTAGTGCTTTGGTCAATGTCGAAATACAGAATAATTTGTCGGAAACTGTAGACGGACAGTACGTGGTCGATATTTATGAACTGGATAAGGATGATGTACCGGGCGAGAAAGTTGCAGTCGGTTTAAAGAAACAATTACTGTTGAAACCAAACCAATTGACTGGCGATACGGTCTCTTTGCTTGTGAACTCTCCGAAACGATGGAGTCTGGAGAATACTAACCGCTATTTGGCTCGTGTGTCGGTTTATAATAAAAACAAACTGGTGGATGTGTATGATACGTCATTTGGTTTCCGGACCATTCAGTTCACACATGATAACGGCTTTCTGTTAAACGGTAAACGCGTGCAGATAAACGGGACATGTAACCATCACGACTTGGGGGCTTTGGGAGCAGCCGTAAATAAGGTTGCTATGGAGCGCCAATTGCGCATACTGAAAAGTTTTGGTTGTAATGCAATACGTACCTCTCATAATCCTCCGGCACCGGAATTGTTGGAGTTAGCGGATAAAATGGGTTTTCTGGTTATGGATGAGTTGTTCGATAGTTGGACAATAGGTAAAAAAGAGGGTGATTACAGTTCTTTATATGAAAAGTGGCATGAAAAAGATATAGAAATGCTTGTTTGCCGGGACCGGAACCACCCGTCCGTCATCTTATGGAGTACCGGGAATGAGTTGCCGGAACAATATAATCCGGAACTTGGAATCGTTAAACATCTGACAGAAGTGGTTCATCGTTTCGATACAACTCGTCCGGCTACGTTCGGGGCCTCTTATCCAAGTAAGTCAGCTGTGAATGGAACAGAATTGCAGGTGGATGTTCATGGTATGAATTATGCTGCCGGCGTATATGGAGGGCCTGATTTCTATGGGGAATTTTTGAATAAGAAAGGGCATGAGCATTTGTCGGGATATTCCAGTGAATCGAGTTCGACGATGAGTTCCAGAGGCGAATATTTTCCACGTCAACTCCATGTTTCATCTTATGATTTAACGCAACCCGGATGGGGAGGATTACCCGATTGGGAATTTGCTGCATTGGATAAATATCCGGCCATTTGTGGTGAATTTGTATGGACGGGCTTTGATTATTTGGGTGAACCGACTCCATTTAATAGTGATGCCAGTGTCTTGTTGAATCATTCGGCGGCCATGACAGAGGAAGAACTAGCCAAACAGCGTGAAGAATTGAACAAGATAGAGCGTAATCGTCCTACATCGCGGAGCAGTTATTTCGGTATTGTTGATCTGGCAGGTTTCCCGAAAGACCGCTATTACCTATATAAGGCGCGTTGGATGCCAGATACGCCAATGGTACATATCCTTCCACACTGGAATTTTCCCGATCGGGTAGGTAAAGTGACACCTGTTTTTGTATATAGTTCGGGGGACGAGGTAGAACTTTATCTGAACGGCAAGTCGTTGGGTAAGAAAAAGAAACAACCGTATGAATACCGTTTCCGTTGGGACAGTGTGATGTATGAACCGGGAGAATTAAAGGCTGTTGCTTATAAGCAGCATAAAAAGTGGGCAGAAACCCGTGTGCAGACCACCGGTGATCCCGTCCGCCTGAAAGCTGTGGCGGATAAGACATCTATTAAGGCAGATGGCGAAGACTTAGTCTTTGTTAAAGTTTCGTTGGTGGATAAAGATGGATACGATGTGCCGACAGCCGAGAACCGTATCTTCTGTAGCTTGGAAGGTGACGGGGTAATTGTCGCGACCGATAATGGTGACCCGACTTGTTTGATCACCTTTTCGGAACCGTCCCGTCCGGCGTTTAACGGTTTGTTTCTGGCAATAGTCAAAGCTAAACGAGAAGGGAAAAAGCCGCTTCGCTTGATTATCAGTTCGGAGGGATTGGAAAAGGCGACGGTTGATATTGAGATAGATCATGAATAATAAAATAAAAACATATATGGGTTTGAAATTGTGTTTAGCCATCGTTTTATCAATGATGGGCTGTCATGTTGAATACGGATGTGAAGTCGGTAGAAGATAATCAGTGGGGGGAGGCGTATAGTTATATCCCACTTAATCAAAAGGCAAGAGTAAAAAAACAGGCTCATAAAAGTTTTTACAACAGTCGGTGTCCCTCCCCCCATCATTTAAACAATTACGGCATGATATTCAATATACGCATGGGTGACGCCGGATATAAAAAGCGGCGTTACCCTTCTATACAAGGATAATCAAAGGGTAAAAGTCAGAAGGTGAAGGTTTACGCATCCGTTGGAAGAAAAGCGTACGTTTTTTTCCAAGAATACGTACGGCTTTTCCCCTATATCCCGGCAGGTCATGCCCTGTAAAGTAGCGTCCGATCCCTTATACCCTATTGGTACGTACGTTATAGGGTGGATGTGCCATTATGCCAGCACTACTATGTCATCTGGTTAGCATCGTAGTGTCAGTGCCATTGGTACTACTGTGTGAAGGTGGGCGACACTATAATGCTACCAATAGCATCCTTATCGGGGATATTTGCAATAATAATCCACGGAAAAGGCAGCTATTTGTTATTTTAAATAACGGTAGCTGTTTTTATATTTGCATGGACTAATTTGTTAATATTTAAAGCATGAAAAAAATAATATTGGGAATGTTGTTGGCATTCCCTGCCATCGTGTCGGCGCAACATACCGGCAAAGTTTTTGTAGACGCGAACCATAATGGGCGTTGGGACAAAGGTGAAACCTTGATGAAAGGAATATCGGTTTCCGATGGATTAAACGTAGTTTTAACCGATGAAAAAGGATGTTTTTGTTTGCCGGGGCACGAGAAGGAGCGTTTTATTTTTATCACGACTCCTTCGGGGTATAAGACCGAGAATGCGTATTATCACCGTATTGAAGAAGGGCAGACCAGCTATGACTTCGGGTTGTTGCGCTATGATGCGGTGAAAAGTGATGGAAGCCATAAGTTTATCCATATATCGGATACCGAGATTGGCGAGGAACAAGGGCAAGACGAATGGACGGAAGGAATGCGCGAATATGCCGCCAATGAAAAGGTGGCTTTTATTATCCACACGGGCGATATTTGTTATGTAGGCGGTTTAAATAACCATATCAAGGTGATGAATTCATCGAATATGCCCGAAACGCAGGTGTTCTATTCGGTAGGTAACCATGACCTGGTTGCTGGAAAATACGGGGAGGAATTATTCGAAAAGATTTATGGACCTACATTTTATTCGTTTGAGGTAGGTAACGTGCATTACATTGTCACCCCGATGCCGGGAGGCGACCATGCGCCAAGTTACCGGTTGGATGACGTGTTCACTTGGATGGCGAATGATTTGAAGCATGTCGGCAAGGATAAAGCGGTTTATGTGTTCAACCACACCATCCCCGGCGAATGCGGGTGTCCTGACTTTAAATATACGTTGAAGAATAAAGAAACGGTTGATTTGTTGGCTCATAACCTGAAGGCATGGCTTTACGGGCATTGGCATGTCAACCATATTTATACCCATCCGGATAATGGGATTGGCGTGATCTGTTCTTCCACGCCGGTTTATGGCGGCATTGACCATGCTTCATCCGCTTTCCGTGTCATGAACATTGATGGCAAAGGCGACTTTACTTCTGATTTCCATTATTCCTATATGGACAAACACATGGTCATCGCTTCCATTCAGAACCACCAGGCGGCCATTACCCCGGAAGGGACTATCCCCTTGGTTGTGAATGCCTATTCGACCGCCAGCCCGGTAACACAAGTACGCTATTCCTGTACTTTCGACGGGAAGACCATCGTGGCAGGTAAGCCGATGAAACAACAAAGCGATTTTGCCTGGACAGCCGAGATGACTTTGCCACAAATAGCCGAAGGACATTATGTGACCGTTATTGCCGAGGCTCATTATGCAAACGGGGAGATCGGTAAAAAGACGGCCTCATTCTTGTATGACAAAAAGAATACGCCCCGGATTGTAGCCGATGGGGATTGGGCAAACCTATTGGGGAATCCGGAGCATGTCGGCATTGTGAAAGATACGCTTCGTGCTCCCCGTTTGGCTTGGACAACAAACGTGGGTTCTAACATCTATATGTCTTCCCCAGTGGTCAGTGAAGGCTTTATTTATGTTGCTTCCCTCGACGATAACGAAACCGGCAAGGCTTCTTTGACCAAGATAGACGCGGCTACCGGCAAGTGTGTCTGGAAATGTCCGTTGAAATCGTCTGTCCGCAATAGCATTGCGGTTGAGTCGGGGCTTGTGTTTGCCCAGGATGTGCAAGGGATCGTGTATGCCGTGAAAACATCCGATGGCTCTATTGCCTGGCAAAAGGATTTGAAGATTGGCGTGACTCCGGGGTTGAACGATGGACTGGTTGCGAAAGAGGGCATTGTTTATGCCGGTACGGGGCTTCAATTGACAGCCTTTAAGGCTTCTACGGGTGAAATCATTTGGCAAAACAAAGGCTGGAGACGGGGTGAAGGTTGCGTGGCCACGTTGGCGTTGAGCCGGAATGATGTTGTGATCGGGAGCAGGCATTGGGGAGGTTTGTTCGGCAACGAAGCAAAGACCGGCGAGAAGCTTTGGGAAGACATAGATCCTGATTTACGTTTCCGTGCGGCTACTCCAGCCGTATGGGGAGATGTCATGTATGTTACCTCCGCCAACTCGTTGTTGGTGGTAGAGAATAAGACCGGGCGTATCCTCATGCGTAAGAAATTGGGTGAAGGGGTCGAAGTGGCTTCTACTCCTTTGGTGACGGACGATGCGATCATCTTCGGTACCTCTACCAATGGGGTGGTAGCATTGGACAAAGAGACTTTGGAAGAAAAATGGCGTTTCAAGACCCGCGAAGCTATGATTCTCTCCGCCCCTTACCAAGGAAACCATCCGGTAACGGTGGAAGCCAGCCCGGTCATTTGCGGGGATCAGATCTATATAGGGGCTTCCGATGGAACACTCTATGCCATCCATGCCAAGACCGGACGCTTGCAATGGCGGCATCATCTGGGTACTCCGGTCTTTGCAACGGTTGCTGTATCGGGTAATGGTATTTTTGTAGTAGATTTTGGGGGCAACGTGTATGGGTTTGCAGCTCAAAGTGGTTACGAATCTCAAAATAAATAAGAAAAATAAGGATGTTATCTAAATGTTTTTGGTACAAGAAGTGTATTCTTATATAGAGAGTAAATAAAACATATAAATTATATCATGAAGAAAACATTATCTTTTGTAGCTGTAACTCTGTTATTATGTAGTTGCGAGTCGGGTACACATCAATCGTTTAAAACAGATCGGTTCGGTATTGATATAGATAACCGGGGATATATCACCGGTATGTGGAACCTTACGCGCGAAAGTCGCAATTTCAGCCCGGCAGACCAGCCATCGCCCTTGTTGTCTCTTTATGACGAAGACCTGAAACGGTATTATTATCCGCAGAAAGCTCATTACAGCGGAGGCAAGTATCGGTTGGAATACGAGAACGGCTCTGTGGCAACAGTTGCTTTGGATGAGAAGACAAAATATTTCAAGTTGAAGTTGGAAAGTTTGGAACCTCGCAATGGAATCGATGGCATACAGTGGGGTAATTATTATACGAATATTACCAATTTATTAGGGGAAATGATCGGGGTGGCCCGTGATACTTCGGCTGCGGTAGGTTATGCTATCGGAGCTTTGGCGTTGGACGATAATACGATTGGCGGAGAATCACGTTTTACATCCGAAACAGGTCCTTCGGGTTATATTGCCCATACACCTGATCCGGTGAATCATCCATTACCGTTAACATTGCATGAAGGGCAACAGTTTACGATGGGAGGCGACGGAATCAACGATGTGGCTTTTTATAATCGGAAAGAATCGTATTTCCGTATTCTATATGGCAATACGGCTTTTGTTGATTGTAACGGACGAATTAATATACGCTATCATTCGCGTGATCGCCGGAAAGGTAAGATGATCTATTCTCCGGAAGGTAATCCTATCTTCCAAAATAATGAACCTAACCACATGATGCGTCAGGATGTTCCGGGAGTGGATTTCATCGGTTCGTCTATCGCTTTGTGGGGTAGCCCGGATAGTACGGCTTTGATGGAAGTTATTCAGGATATCGTTTTGAATGAGGGCTTGCCTTATCCTACTTTCCAGGGTAAGTGGGTAAAAGATCCTACAACTTTCATGCCGGATCTATGTACATACGGAGGACTTATGGACAGTGTGGCATCGTATGCTAAACAGATGGGATTGAAAGTGATTCATACGTACGACCAACCTTTCTTGCATGCCGATAGGGGAAATGGCGGTTTCATTGACGGTCCGCGACATGAAAAGAAACGCTATCATTTCACAGATAAGGATTTGTCTACTCGCGAGTATGCCGACTTGTTGGCTAAAGAGGATTTGATTTTGGGACGAACATCCATATCTAACTCAATGGCACCCGGAACGAAGGATTGTAGTCCGGTACCTTCGGACAGTATCTGTATTTTGCATCGTCGTTTCCTTATGGAAAATTTGAGCGAGACGGATACGATGATTTATATCGATGATCCTACTCATTTGGAAGAAATAGCTTGTTGGGAAGGACATAGTCCGGAATTGAATATGGTTAAGATCGGTAAGGAATTGATTCACTATTTGGGTGTTACAAAGGAAAAACCATATCGACTCATGAAAGTGACACGTGGTTATTGGGGTACTCAACCTGCTGCTCATATAAAGGGGGATGCTGTGGATAAACTTCAACCTACGGTAGGTGGTGCATATGCCGGATTGATTCCTAACCTGGAATTACAAGATGAACTGGCACGCCATTATGCCGATATTTGCAAGAACAGCGGATTGGGCATGTTCGATTATGACGGACAGGAGTTTTATTTCCACACTGGTTTTGGCGGCTATGGCGTGAAACGTTTCTTCCGCAATATGTTTGAGCAAGCGAAGAAGCATGGTTTACCTGATATTCGTTTTACGGGGGCGACTTTATCGGAAGGATCCTGGCATTATCAAAGCACTTGGAATGTGGGAGGCGGTTTGAATATTTATGATGTGAAGAAGCGTGTATGGGGAAGTACGACCAGTCAGGGTAAAGACCTTCGTGATGTTACTTACGCCAACTTTTTCCCGTCTTCATTTGGTGGTAATTTCCCGATTACGGCTGAGTCGACGGTGGAAGATTATGAGCATATTGAAGCTACAGCTATCGGTTATGGTTGTACGTATGCGTTCAGGATCGGTCAGAAAGATGTAGAAAGTTGTCCGCAAAAATATGCGATATTCAATGTGGTACGTACCTGGGAAGAAGCTCGCAGGGCAGATGCTTTCCCGACACATATCCGTAAGATGTTACAAAACCCGGCATTGAGTTGGCGATTGGAGAAAAAGGCGGATAACAGTGGTTGGACTTTGTATCAGATGGAGAACGGGCAAAAAGGACGTTCGTTTGATTTGTGTGAGAACAGTAAGCAATAATAATCCACAAAATAGGCAGCTATTTGCTATTTTAAATAGGAATAGCTGCCTTTATATTTGCATTATCTAATTAATTGTAATATTATAATTTTTAAACCATGAAAAAAATACTATGCTTGATTTCGATGTTCTGTTTGTGTGGGAATGTGTTATCAGCCAAAGAATATCATGTGTCGGTAAATGGGAGTGATGCTAATAACGGAGATATTTCATCTCCTTTTAAAACTATAAATTGGGCTGCTCAGAAAGCGTTGCCGGGAGATACGGTTACGGTACATAACGGTGTTTATCGTGAATGGGTGAATCCGTTGAGTGGTGGGGAACGGGAAGGAAAACGTATCCTGTATCGAGTGGCCGAAGGTGAAAAAGCTGAAATAAAAGGTTCAGAGTTGGTGACTGGTTGGAAAAAGGAGAAGAAAGCAAAGGGGGTATGGAAGGTGGTACTGCCTAATTCATTCTTTGGAAACTACAATCCGTTCAATGACCGCCTATATGGTGACTGGCTTTGGTCTGAGCGAATTCATCATACAGGTGATGTTTATTTGAATGATGTTTCGCTTTATGAAGAATTTAGCCTGGATAAGGTGTTTGCACCGGATACACTCCGTACAATGCGTGATCCTCAAGGATATACGAATGTATGGTTCGCAGAAGTAGATGCGGATAATACGACGATTTATGCAAATTTCGGTACTGTTGATCCGAATAAGGAAACAGTAGAGGTATCGGTTCGTCCTACTTGTTTCTATCCGACACGTGAGGGATTGAATTATATCACGATTCGTGGCTTCCATATCAGTCAAGCCGCCACGCAGTGGGCTGCTCCGACAGCCGAACAGGTGGGTATGGTGGCTACTCATTGGTGTAAAGGTTGGATTATCGAGGATAATGTCATTAAGAATTCCCGAGCCAACGGTATCACTTTGGGAAAAGAACGTGCCAGTGGACATAATCTGGAATGTAACGACAAACGTCTTGACGGTACATTACACTATGTGGAAGTAATATTCAATACGTTGCGTCGCGGATGGAGTAAAGATAACGTCGGTTCTCATATCGTTCGGAATAACATCATTTCGGATTGCGAGCAAACCGGTATCTGTGGTAGCATGGGGGCGGCGTTCAGCGAGATTTACGGAAACCATATCTATAATATCCTGGTAAAACAACAATTTGGCGGAGCTGAAATGGCTGGTATTAAATTACATGGTGCGATAGATACTTATATTCATCATAACCGGATTCATAAGTCGGGTAATTATGGAATCTGGCTGGACTGGATGGCACAGGGAGCACGCGTATCTTCCAATTTGTTGTATGATAACCTGGCACAGGATTTGTTTTTTGAAGTGTCCCACGGACCTTATGTCGTAGATAACAACATATCCCTTTCACCTCGTACGATACAGGAGAATACCGATGGCGGAGCCTATCTGCATAATATCTTTTCCGGAGACATCAACCGTTTGGACGACCAGCGTTACACTCCGTATCACTTGAATCATTCTACCGAAGTGAAAGGCATACGGACTATCACTGAAGGCGACCATCGCTTCTTTAATAATATCTTTATTGGTGGCGACAACAGTAAGTTAAAATATGGTATGATCGTATTCGATGTGTCACAACGTCCTATTTATGCAGAGAACAACCTGTTCCTGAACGGTTCTCTTCCGATGACGAACAAGACGCAGGATTGGGTGGAGAAAACAGTCAACCCCAAATTAAGAGTGGAGGAGAATCCTGACGGCGATGTATATCTGGTAAGTGACATTAATCTGCAAGAATTATCTTCATTTAAAGGAAAAAAGATAGATGCCGAACGTTTAGGTATCACTCAACTGACAGGATTCCCGTTTGAGAATCCAGACGGAACACCTTTCAAACTGGAAAAAGACTTTTTCGGTAATGAACGTTCTGCTACTCCGGTTGTTGGGTCGATAGAAAAATTATCTTCTACCAGACGAATAAAAGTATGGCCTAATTTAAAATAGTAATTTATGTTTTATTCATATATGAATTATTTTTTCCTGGTAAGTAGCCTGTTTATAGCAGGAGTGTTTACGGGGTGTCAATTCGATGGGAAACGGCAATCGAACGATAAGGTTACAGTCGTTTCGACTAACAGAATGCTAAATCCTATCGCTCCTCCGGGATTGTATATTGCAGATCCTGAGGTAAGGCAGATGCCTGACGGACGTGTTTATGTCTACGGATCGCGCGACGAACCTGGTAATGCCTGGTGTTCTCGCTCTTATAACGTATTATCTTCGTCCGATCTTGTAAATTGGAGTGTGGAGCAATTTTCTTTTGCTACTGATGGTCCGGGTAAACAAGTAGATTACACGGATAGAATTTTATATGCTCCGGACTGTATCCATCATAACGGGAAATATTACCTTTATTATTGTCTTGCCGGAGGTGGAGACGATGAAGGTGTGGCAGTTTCCTCTTCTCCTTATGGTCCGTTTAGGGATGGGAAGGTTATAGAAGGGGTAAAAGGCATTGACCCGTCTGTATTTATTGATGACGATGGGCAGGCTTATTTGTTCTGGGGGCAGGGATATGCTAAGGGAGCAAAGCTAAGTAAGGATATGCTCTCGATAGAAGGAGCAGTTCATGATAGTTTACTAACCTATGAAACGCATTTCTTCAATGAAGGCAGTTCCGTCCGGAAAAGGAACGGCATCTATTATTTTGTATATGGAAGCCATTCTCAACATGGAGAATCTAACTGTGCAACATTAGATTATGCGACTGCGACATCTCCACTGGGCCCCTACACTTACAGAGGGGTTATTATTGATAATTGGGGAAGCGGAAGGAACTTGGTGAATAATCATGGTTGTCTTGTCGAAATTAACGGACAATGGTATATCGCTTATCATCGTCCGACGCATGCGAGTGCGACCATGCGGAAAGCATGTTTGGAACCAATAACATTTAATCCGGACGGTACTATTCCGCAGGTGGAAATGACCACGCAGGGAATCGGTGGCCCTATTTCGCCTCTTTATCGGATGGATGCGGCAAGAGCTTGTCTGATGTCAGGAAATGTTATGGTTGCAGTGCGTCGTCCGGATAATGATATTCCGGTAGAATACTTAGCGGACATTCGCGATGGTGATTATGCCTATTGGAAATATTATGACTTTACAGATACAAAAGTAAATCATTTTGTTTGTAAAACATGGGATAGGAACAAGGCTGCTCAGATAGAAATACGGCTGGATAGCCCTGAAGGGGAATTGATCGGGACGTGTGATATAACTCCAATGGAAGGTGAAACAGCTTATGCTATTCACGAAACAAATATTAAATCAGTTACGGGAAAACATGCATTGGTATTTGTGTTTAAGGCTGTTGATCCGGCTGTTAAAGAGCTGGATTTGATGAATCTGGAGTGGTTTGTTTTTGAGAATAGAAAAGAATAGATGTTTTTGAAAATCGTAAGATAGTGCATCTATTTCGGTAGATATGCCAAGTTTAAATGGTACTTAATACAATATCTTTGTATTAATATTATGTAGATTTTATATAAATAGTCTTTTGATGTATTAATATTTGAAAACACAAGTGATACATATTGTGGATTTTATTGTCTTTATAATAATCTATTAGTGTTTTGCTTGTGTTTGAAAATAGAGTTTTGTTGATTTTATTTTAAGTTCTGTAAGAACTAAGCATTTTTAATTAAACCAAAACATTAATAATTATACTCTCCAGTTTTTTCTCTAAAAACTTTATTCTAAGCTTGTGTTGCTAATGTCTTGTCAGACAGTTGGTATTCTATGTGTTTTCACCATAGTTCTTACAGGACTAAGGTTTTTTTGATAATGCTTAATGTGGATTATGGTTATAAAAGCATGCATAATCCATATATCGCAAGAATACATTAGAAATATAAATATAGTGTGAAATAGAATTATGTATAACCTTATAAAAACAGAATGCGTATGGAGAATTGACCTACTAAAAAAAGAACCGGAGAAAGGCCTAATTTTCTCCGATTCGTATTTGAATTAAAATCAATTAGTTATTAACTAATAAATTCTTTACAAAAGTATGAAAAATAAAGAGAAAAGAAGAACAGTAGATATACTCATTTACTGTTTGAGAAGTTTTTTTACCACATTTAAAGTTTTTAGTATATGTTTTTTGTTTAACCTGATGTCCCCTTCGTTAATCTTTGCCGATACGAATAATGAAAGCTCTGGTTATCAGCCGGAAAATATGGAACAAAATACTATGGTCTCTCAAAAACGTCTCGTAACAGGAGTTGTCTTAGATTCGCAAGGAGAGCCCGTTGTTGGAGCTAATGTATTTGAAAAAGGAGAAAAGACCAATGGTACTATCACTGATATAGATGGCAAATTCTCCTTGAATGTTTCTGATAATGCAACCTTAGTTGTCTCTTTTGTCGGTTTTAAAAACCAGGAGATAGCAGTGAAAGGAAAGGATAAAATCAATATCCGGTTGGCTGATGATACGGAATTGCTGGATGAAGTGGTGGTAGTCGGCTATATGACACAGAAGAAAGGTTTGGTGACAGGTGCCGTATCATCTATGAAAATGGATGAAAAATTGAATACATTACCTACAACTTCGGCAGGGAATATTTTAGTAGGTAAATTGGCCGGTGTAAGTGTTAGTACTCCGAATGGTCTTCCGGGAGCAGCTCCGAGCATTTCTATTCGTACAGGCTCTTCCTGGAATGATCAGAATGTGACTTATGTCATTGACGGTGTTGTTAGAGGCGGTGGAGATTTCAATAATTTAAGTCCGAACGAAATCGAAGATATAACAGTCTTGAAGGATGCTGCGTCTGCTGCTATTTACGGTTCACGTTCTGCCGGAGGTGTAATTATCGTTACTACAAAAAAAGGTACTAGAGGAAAGCCGGTTTTCAATTATTCTTATGGGTATAGTATTGATACACGTACAAAGAATTCAGATTTAACCAGTGGCGTTGAAGCAGCTGAGTTGTATGGTCGTATCAATGGTGAAGCCGATCCTGCCGGTTGGGCTTGGTCTCAAGAAGAAATCGATCATATCAGAACGATCAATAATGGTTGGGGATATGATCAATTGGACGCAGTTTGGCGTAATCCGGTTACTCAGACTCATAATTTCAGTGTAAATGGCGGTAGTGAAAAAGTTCGTTATTTTGGTGCTGCTTCTTATGTTAAGCAGGAGGGTTTTTTAAAACCGTACACCTTTGATAAATATAACATTCGTATGAATGTGACTGCGGATATTACAAAAGATTTGGAGGTTTTTGCCGGATTAGCTATTTATAATACTTTCCAGGGGAATGCTGTATTTGAAAATGCTGAAGCCAATTATGGTAAATTGAGAGTTTGGCAGCCTGATCAACCGGTATATACCGATAGTGGTAAACATATTGATTTTGGATGGATTGCAAACAATGGAGCTTCAGTTGATGGTAAGGGAGGATATAATAAGTCACAAATGTTGAAACCTCAAGCTGTTATAAGTGCAACATATAAAGCTCCTTTTCTCAAAGGTCTAAGTGCTAAGATTTCATATAGCAGAAGTTGGGTACATGATCTTAATAAGATATATTATACTAATTATGATTTGTATCAAGTAAAAAAATCCGGTACCCATAATCATATATTTTCTACTAAGGATGAGGATATTATTGGAACGCGGAAGACTACCTGGGTAGGAAAAGACTACATACAGCGTAAGTCCTCTTGGAGTGGTGACAAGCAGTTTAACGTTCAATTGAGTTATGAAAATGTTTTTAATAACCTACATCGTGTATCAGGTACTTTGGTAACAGAATGGTATGAAGGTGATGGGGCTAGTGTACATGGTGGTCGTGAGACATTCCCGGTTTATATGACAGACCAGTTTTGGGCAGCCAGTAGTGCTCGAGCTGATACTTGGGGAGGTGGTGATACCGATTGGCAAAGCGGCCGTTTTTCTTATATAGGACAGTTCAGTTATTCTTATGCCGACAAGTATTTGCTTAGTTTTTCTTTCCGCGAAGATGGATCTATGAACTTTGCTCCCAGTCAGCGTTGGGGATTCTTCCCTGCCGGTTCGTTGGGATGGGTTATTTCAGAAGAAAGCTTTTTTAATAAATCAGCAATTCAGTTCTTGAAATTACGTGCATCTGTCGGATTAACCGGTAACGATTCTGTCGGAGGTTGGCAGTGGCAGGAGTCCTATAAATCCGGTTCATCTGCTTATTTTGGCAGTAGTCCGTCGAAATCGGTCGGTATTACCTATGGTAGTGTTGTAAATCCGAATCTGACTTGGGAAAAAGCATTGAGCTATAATGTCGGTGCAGATGTGAATTTCTTGAACCATTGGACTGTTTCGGCTGATTACTGGTATCGTAATTCTTACGATATTTTGGGGAGTCGTCAGAATACATTGCCGAACTCGTTTAGTTTAACAATGCCAGCTGAAAATTACGGTGAAATTCATGCGCAAGGTTTTGACTTACAATTGGGGTATCATGGGAACAATAAAGATTTCTCATATTATGGAAATTTGACTATGTCGTATGGATGGAATAAGACGATTAAGCAAGATTATGCTGAAAATGCTCGATGGATTGACATCCCTGTAGGTAAATCTCGTAGTTATATCACAGGCTGGGAATTTGATAAAATTATTCGTACGCAGGAAGAATTGGATGCATTTAAAGCAGAACATCCGAATTACCAGCATAACGGTTTATCACCGGAGTTAGGTATGATGGTATTTAAAGATTTGAGCGGTCCTGACGGAAAGCCTGATGGTATTATTAATGATTGGGATAAAGTTATTTTGAAAAACAGTAATAATCCTGTCATTTATGGTTTGAATTTGGGTGGTAGTTGGAAAGGCCTAAGTGTGGATATGATGTTCTCCGGACAGTTGGGCGTTGACAAATGGGCTACTGACTTGGCTGGTGGCGTTGAATGGAACCGTATGTGGAAAAAATGGTATAATGACAGTTGGACACCGGAAAATCAGAATGCAACCTTACCAAAGCGTATCAGTAGTAACAATACAAAAACTTATGAAACAGCTTCAAGTTATTGGTTGAAAGATGCAAGTTTTATGCGTTTGAAATATCTGACGGTTAGTTACAATCTACCTAAAAATCAATTTTACAATAAGTTGTTCGACAATGTTCGATTCTTTGTAACCGGTACCAACTTGTTTGTATTAAGTAGTTTCAATAAAAATTATTATGATCCTGAAATTGGTAATGGTAATGCATTCCCAATATTGCGATCTGTAAACTTGGGTGTAGATGTCAAATTCTAAAAAGACGAATAAATTATGAAACGAAATATAGTAGCGTTGTTTGGCGCATGTGTGGTTTTGATGACTAGTTGTGATTTGGATTATACCAATAATGGAACAATAAATCCCGATAATGTATGGTCTGATAAAAACATGATATCTTCTTTTTTGACAGATATTTATGGGAATATGTTACCTGGTTGGCCTGTATCAGCGAATAATACCGATGAGGGGATGAACGGACCCACTAATATGAGCCAATTTGCACGGGGACAGATAACAATTGATAATTATACCACTAACTGGGGGTATGGTAATATTGACCGTATCAATTTCTTTTTGGATCAGTTAGAAGGTGTTACTGTTCTGACCGACGTAGAAAAAAAGCAGATGCGTGGTCAAGCTCTTTTTTGGAGAGCTTGGGATTATTGGGGAAAAGTTTTCTCCGTTGGAGGTGTTCCTTTGATTACCCATTTTCAAGATGTGACCAATGTGGAAAGTCTGTTTGTACCGCGTAGCAGTACATCCGACTGTGTGGCACAGATTTTGGCTGATTTGGATGAAGCTATCGAAAGTTTGCCGGATACTTGGGCTGGAGCTGATTATGGACGAATTGATAAAGGTTGTGCAATGGCTTTCAAAGGTCGTATGTTATTACAGTATGCCAGCCCGTTGTTTAACCCTGATAATAACAAGGCGCGTTGGGAAGCAGCTTATAAAGCAAATAAAGATGCTGTAGATTTCTTACGTGGTGTAGGGAAAGGACTGTATGAAGGTGACTTTGCGGATATTTGGTATGACGAGCAAAATAAAGAAGTAATTATGGTGAACCAATTCTATTATCCTGACCATGCGTTTGACCAGAAGAATATTCGTCCGGAAGCATTAACAAAGGATGGTGCTAATGATAACCAAGCTATTTTACCTTTGTTGTTGGCTTTTCCAAAATTGGACGGTACTAAATTGGAATTGGATATAGAGAGTTTGGCCTCCGATCCGGATTACAACAAACAGTTTATGGATGATTTTTATATGAATCGTGATCCACGTTTTCATGCTACAATATTTTGTCCGGGAACAAAATATCCAGGTGCTTCAGACCAACTGCCGGGTGATATGAAATATTGGAATGCCTGGACAAAATTAGAAGATAGTGAAGCTTCACAAGGATTTGTATATTATTCATTGATCCGTGATGAAATTGATAGAGGACAGCAGGAAGGAGCTAACTTCTACCAGAAAAAAGGGTTGGATGAACTTACGATTACAGAAGTTTATAATGCCGAAACTGATTGGATTGAAATTCGTTTTGCAGAGGTGCTGATGAATTATGGTGAATGTGCTAATGAATTAGGAAAGAGCGGTGAAGCTTTGCAGGTGTTGTATGATATTCGTAAGCGTGCCGGTATTCAGTCTTCTACTAATTATGGTATTACTGCTACTACCCAGGACCAAATTCGTGAGGCTTATATCAACGAACGTTTTATCGAATTTGCTTACGAAGGAAAACGTTTCTCCGATTTGCGTCGTTGGAAACGCTACGATATATTGAATAATTTAAAATATCGTTCCACCTTGTATCCGGTCATCAATGACTATAATCTTGTTAAAGAGGGTAAATTCGATTGGACAAAAGATATGTTTGATCCTGAAGTTCGCAAATTATTCCATTTTGAATATATAGAATGCGTAGATAAGGATAAACAGTATATGTTTAATTTAGATCTGAACCATTGGTTTACA
Source organism: Parabacteroides caecihominis (assembly GCF_023656785.1). Taxonomy (NCBI): domain Bacteria; kingdom Pseudomonadati; phylum Bacteroidota; class Bacteroidia; order Bacteroidales; family Tannerellaceae; genus Parabacteroides; species Parabacteroides caecihominis. The sequence continues at coordinate 53,181 of NZ_JAMOKS010000010.1, read as the reverse complement.
TCTGTTGCCAAAGATGTTCTCGATCGTAATTCTAAGATTGAGCAGAACAACGAATGGGGAGGTACTTTCGACCCATTAAAATAAGCAGACTTGATTGACTTCAAAGCATGCAGATTTTATCTGTAAAGATTTATCTGCATGCTTTTTTATACATTCTTATAGCCTAAAAGCAATAATAATCCACTGAATAAGCATCTTTTGGCTATTGGATGATGTTTTTGTTGTCTTTACTTTTGTCCGATCGACAGGAAACGGTTACCTCATACTGATGCTTTTTCAAAGTTTAAATATCAACGACTAATACAATGAAAATATTAAAATTGTCTGTGGCTCTTTTAAGCCTGCTTTTTCTATCTTCCGGTCAGCTGTATGCACAAGCCGACAATTACGAAAAACATAAGAACGACGATGTCTCTCAAATCTCGAATCGAGAGATGACGTTTTATCTGGTATTCAAAAGTCATTTTGATATCGGTTATTCGGCATTGGCACGTGATGTTGTGCATGAATACCGTACTTCCATGATCGATAAAGCCATGGATGTGATGGATAAAAATGCGGATAAAATGAAAGATATGCAGTTTGCGTGGACTGTCCCCGGATGGCCTTTGGAACAAATGCTTTGGGATCGGCAGACTCCGGAGCGTAGGTTGCGGATAGAACGTGCTTTAAAAAACGGAAACCTGGTGACGCATGCACTTCCTTATACAACACATACGGGAACGCTTGAACTCGAAGATCTTGTGCGTGGTCTGGGCTATTCTTCTTCGTTGGCTCGTACATACGGTTTACCACTTCCGACCGATGGGAAAATGACGGATGTTCCGGGGCATACCTGGGTTTTACCGACTATTTTACATCATGCCGGAATCAAGTTCTTTCATTTCGGTTCCAATCCGACCAACCGTGTGGTGAAGGTTCCGACTTTGTTTTGGTGGGAAGGTCCAGACGGTTCAAGGGTGTTGACCATGTTTTCGGAGGGATATGGTGGAGGAATGTTTCCTCCTGAAGGATGGAAGCTGAAATCATGGCTTACATTCGTGCATGCCGGCGATAATGCCGGACCTCCAACGGCAGAAGAGGTGGAAAAGGTAATTGCCCATATAAAAGAGAAATATCCCAATGCTAAAATACGTATCGGTAAAATGTCTGATTTTGCAGAGGCTGTTTTTGCAGAGAATCCCGAGTTGCCGGTGGTACGTGGAGATATGTCCGATAGTTGGGTACATGGCGTAATGTCTAATCCGCAGGCAACCCAGACAGCAAGAAGAGTCCGTCCCCTGATGCCTTTGCTGGAAACTTTGCATACACAGGAAAAGGAATGGGGAATCATGCCTTACGAAATTGATGAAGATTTGGCTTATATATATGATAAAAGCCTGATGTACGGCGAACATACCTGGGGACTTGCCAACCAGCATTTTGTTCCCGGCTTAACCGGCAAAGACTGGTATAAGATGTATGTTACCGGTTTGGATCCTGCGTATGCCCGGATGAAAGAGTCATGGAAAGAACATATCGGGTATATTGAAGATGCTGAGCAGGCTTTGCGGCCGGAACTGGAGAATGAACTTGCTACGTTGGCTGAAAATGTTGCCAGGGAAGGTTTCCGTTTCGTTGTATACAATCCGCTTCCATGGGAACGTGGAGGGATGGTGAATTTTGTATTACCGTCACAAGGTTCTATCAAAGAAGCTTATGTGAAAGAAGTGGAGACCGGTCGTATCTATGACCTGAAAGTGTATGGTGCCGATTCAAAGCGCCTGGGTACTTTCTTCGCCGAAGATATACCGGCAAATGGCTATAAGACATATATCCTGACAGATGAGTCGCCAGCCCAAGTGGAAAACTCATTAAAAGGTGAAGAACAGGGTAATTATATAGAGAACAAATGGTACAAAATCTCATTTGACAAAAAGAAAGGATGCATCAGGGGTATCTGGGATAAAACAAACAAGCGGGAATTGGTGGATGACCGGTCTGAAAATGGTTTTGGCTCTTATGTGTATGAAAGGTACGACAAAGAACAATCATATCGCTATCTGAAAGAATATATATATGACAAATACAAAAATTCTCATTATCAGATAACAGGTAAAAGTACCTATTTGGATGAACGGACAAAAGGCATACATGAATCTCCCCGGAATATGGAATTTCATGTGGAGAACCATAAGTCATCCATCCGTGGCGTGTTAACTCCTTCCGCATCTGTCGACGAGGAAAAACATACGGCTGGCCTGACTGTGACGCTTTACGAGAATATGCCTTGTATAGATGTGAAACTTTCCGTAATCAATAAGCCGGCAACGGAAGAACCTGAAGCCGGATGGATTGCATTGCCGTTTAAAACAAAATCTCCGGAATATAGGGTAGGACGTATCGGTTCGGTTATCGATCCGGCCAAAGATTTGATAGAAGGCAGCCAGTTTAATTATATCTGGTCCAATTCGGGAATAATGATAAAGGATAGGGAGTATTCTGTTGGGGTTTGTCCGATAGATGCCCCTGCATTTGTCTTAGGCGATTTGGATTTTATGCATTATGCCGATACCTATGAAAATCCCCGGTCGCATGTGTACTTCAACTTGTTTAATAATCGTTGGAATACGAACTTTGCTTCTTTTTGGAATGGCAACCTGACTACGGAAGTCCGTCTATGGGTGAACCCGAAGAATGCAGATGATGAGTCCGGTTTAATAACCCCCGCATGGGAAACCCGTCTGCCTTTGCAGGTTGGAATCGCCACCTGTCCTGCCGGTAAATTGCCGGTAATGAACGAAGGCGTGAAAATATCCCGTAAGGGAGTATTACTAACGGCCTATGGCAATAACCCTGACGGTGGCGGCAAATTATTGCGTGTATGGGAACAAAGCGGTGAAAGCGGTCTCTGTGAAATCTCTTTGCCGGTAAAGAAAGATGGAGTGGCACAACCTGTGAATTTGAGAGGCGTTCCCAATGGTAATCCAGTCAAGATACAAAATGGTGTATTTAAAATAGAATTGGGCAGATTTGAACCTGCCAGTTATTTGATCTATTAATTTACAATAATAATCCACTAAATAAGCAGTTATTTGCTATTTTTAATAGGGATAGCTACTTCTATATTTGCGTTACTAAATCTGTATATGAAATATATTCAATGAAAATAAAGAGAATAACGATAACGACTGCTTTGACGGTCTTGTGTCTTTTCGCGGAGGCGAAGATAAAACCCGTTGTATATTATAATTTCGGTAAATCAGGAAATGTGACCTATGCGGTGGCTCCCGATAAATTAAAACCGGTAACCGGAACGGGAGAGCTGACCGCTTTAGGCCGTCCTGTTTTCTATGCCGATGCTCCCGGTAACAAAAAAATGAAAGGAGAAGGAGGTCTTTTATTCAATGGTGACGGGGATGGTTACAGATTGGCGAACCCATTCGGAGCATCAGCAGAGAATCAAGTCCTGGAGGTGTGGGCCAAACCACGTCATGACGGGGTAAGAGGGAAAGATAACCGGTCGACACAGGTTGTAGTGGCTAATGGTAACGGAAAAGAAGGATATGTAATTGTCCGAAAAGGAGATAAATGGCAATTAATCTCCGGTAGTTCCGGTATTGTGACTATCGGCGAGGTTGCCGAAGATGTATGGACCCATCTGGCAATGGTTGTGGACGGCGAGAAAGGTTCCGTATGGCTGAACGGAAAGAAGACCGGTACCTTTAATCCTACCAAGGCGATTGCTTCCAACTTTTCGATTGCTGTATCTGAAGAAGGAAAGGAGGCATTCTATGGTGAAATATATGAGGTCAGGTATAGTACGTTTATCACAGGGAAGTTTGACCCTGACTCTGATTTTTTATTGGATTACAAGAAGATAAAGGAACAAAGCAAACAGCGTCTGACTGAGCGGCAATCTCTGGTTCGCCAACTGGAACAAGAGGGGGCGGGTAAGGAAATCGTATCGGAATTGCCGAATCTCCGCCAACAAAAAGATTGGTTGATTGAACCCGTAGAAAGCCAATGCCGTATGTACGTGCAGAAGTCGGATGATGGAGTGACTTCGATGTTTCAACTGAACAACGGACTGATTTCCCGTACTTTTTATGTCGGTGAGAATCTGGCTTGTGTGGGGTATAAGAATCATTCCAACGAAGCGGAGTATCTTCGGGCCGTAAAACCCGAAGCCCGTATATGTCTCGACAGTGTATGGTATGAAGTCGGGGGCCTGAAAGAACAGCCGGAGTTATCCTATTTACTGGATAGCTGGTATCCGCAACTGGAAGCATCCGACCTGGCATTTACATTGGAAAAGGTGGAAACAGGAATGCCTTTGGAACGTTACCCATGGACCCGGAAGTTTAATGCTGTTTCTACCGATTGGCCCGCCAAAGGGTTGCGTATGGAAATGACATTTGTCCCGACAGAGAACATGCCCGCCGTAAAGAATGTAAAAGTGAAAGTCATTTATGAGATTTACCAGGGTTTGCCGGTTATGGCGAAATGGATTGAAGTTATCAATGAAAATGATACGAATATAGTGCTGAATGATATGGAATGCGAGGTATTGGCTGTTAATCAGGACCAGGTAAAACGCATCCATGTCGAAAGCGATTTCTCTTTTGCACTGGTGAATGCCGATATAGAAGGCAGTGCACTGATGCATTATGCCGGAACTCCCAAAATCTACCATGTCGGTAGTTCTACGACCAGATGGACGGTGGATAAGGAGTATAATACCTGGGCCAGCCACAATCAGGCTGAGGATAAGTTTTTAGGATTTCCTCATCATAATCTGTTGATAAGTACACTGCCGATGGGCCCAAATACCCGGATAGGCAAGGATAGCCCGTTCAAATCTTATATCACTTTCGAGTTGTTGCAGGATAGCGACGATCGTGAAAGGCAATCGTTGGGACATCGCCGGATGTATAAGAAACTGGCTCCCCAGACAACCGAATCGTTGATTGCGGGAGGTATTACCTCTCACGATGAGGAGAAACTGAAGTCTTTCATCGACCAGATGTCGGAATTGGGACTTGAACAGCTGGATATTCAGGCGTGGCCGGGTGTCAGCCATGATAATCTGGATTCTGCTTATGTGCAATTATGGCGTAGAGTCGCTTCTTATGCCAAAGAACGGGGTATTGTGATGGGTGGTTATGAGTTGCAGGTCGCTTCCCGCGGACGAGGAAAAGAAGTGGATTGCATCCATCCGGAGACGGGAAAAACGGGTAGTCTTTTCGGACAAAGTGTTTGTATTGCCAGCCAATGGAAAGATACCTATTATCCGAAGATGTGGGAGTTCTTCGATAAGACTGGTTTTATGACTTACAATATGGATGGCCCGTATCATGGCGATCCTTGTGCTTCAACCGTCCACCCGCATCATACCGGCCTGGAGGATTCACAGTGGCAACAGTGGAAAACGCAGGTGGAAGTGATCCACGAATTACAGCGCAGAGGCATGTATATACCTATTCCCGACTGGTATTTCCTGAATGGGCAATGTTCGACAGGAATGGGATATCGCGAAGCGAGTGCTAACCTGACTCCGCAGCAGCAGTTATTATTAGGCCGTCAGTATATCTATGACGGAACCTGGCATAAGATACCGCCTATGGGGTGGATGACCTTGCAGTTAGTCGGTTTCTATACGAATGATCCGCGCGTCGGTCTGGAACCGTTATGCGAAAATCTGGACCGTTATGAACAACAATTGATTCAGTTTCTGGGAAGTGGTTGCCATCTGACTATCCGTGGAAATCGTTTATACGATACCCCGGAGACAAAACAGTTGGTATCTAAATGGATTAACTGGTTCAAAGAGTACCGTGATATTCTTACGTCGGATATTATTCATGTCAGCCGACCGACCGGACGCGACTTGGATTGCATGATGCATGTAAATCCGTTTATCAAACACAAAGGAATGGTTATAGTCTTTAATCCGACCGACCGCGATATAACGAAAGAAATGCGTCTTCCGTTGTATTATACAGGCTTGAAAGAGAAAGCTACGGTCATAACGTCCGATGGTAATAAACAACGTTTTTCATTGGATCAAAATGGAGAGTTAATTCTTCCGGTTTCTATTAAGGCACAAGGTACCTCCTGGTTTTTAATAGAGGAATAATAAATCTTATATGAATTATCATGAGAAGACTAGTCTTTTTTTTAGGAAGTTTACTTTGTCATACTCTGTTAGTGGCACAGATACCCTATCAGCAAAGAGTCATTAAACCGGAGCCACGTCCGTGGGGCCCTTATCTGTGGCCTCATGAAACGCCGGAGACTCCTCCTGTCAGTCAATCCTCCGATTTGGCGGCAGCAGAATTTATGGGGCGGTCCGTAAGTTATACGGCAGCGGATACCTGGTATCCTTCATGGGCTTCGAACGATACGTTGTATTCGCCTTTTACAGATGGTACGTGGGGAATATGGAAGCTGGTCTTTTCTGCGACAGGGCCGAAGGCTATGACCGGTCAGGCTAAAATCGTAGGGAATGACCCGTTAAATTTGAAAGTGATCCCATTGGGAGCCACGACCGGTTCGGCGGCTCCTTATGGCGGACGCTATCCGTGTGGCAGTTTGGTGCACAATGGCGTTTGGTATTATGGGACTTATTGCCTGGATGGATACCCTAGCGGATATAACTGGGGTACTTTAGGCCCGTTTGTCGGTTTCCGGATCTCTAAAGATTACGGACTGACATGGGAAGATACTCCTCATACCCCTCTATCTCCTTTATTCGGTGAAACGGCTAAAGACAGTGGCTGTGTGAAAATAGGCGCTCCTCATTTTGTCGATTTTGGAAAGAATATGGAACATTCGCCGGATGGTAAAGCTTATTTGGTGGCACACGGGTCGGTTGCCGAAGATCCGCAGCCTCGTCCTGCAAATAATAGTTGGATTAGCGGTGATCAGATTTATCTGCTCCGGGTAACTCCTACAATCGAGAATATAAATAATCGGTCTAAATATGAGTATTTTGCGGGGTATAACCGTAATGGTAAAGCTGTCTGGAGCAAGGACTTTAAAAAGATTAAACCTGTTTTTGAATGGAATAATCATTGCGGATGCGTTACAATGACTTATTTCCCTCATTTGAAAAAATATATCATGTGTATAACAGACGGCTGGCCTACCATAAAGTATATGAATACTTATTTTTTGGAGTCAGACCATGTTGAGGGACCCTGGAAGATGGTTACTTATATGAAGAATTTTGGTGAACAGGCTTATTTTGTCAATATTCCGTCCAAATTTATCGACAAGGACAAAAACTCTTTTTGGCTTTGTTATTCAGGTAATTTTGCAGCATTTCAGGAATTAAAGATAAATCCTCCCGGCGGTCGCTATGCGATGGTTTTGCAAGAGATGCGTTTCCTGGATAAGAAACAGTTGGCTGCTTATCCTTTTGCAGAGAATAAAAAGAAACTGGACATTGAAAAAGCAGAATGGGATAAACGAAACCCATTGACTTCGAAAGAAAATTTAGCACTTCAGGCTAAGGTATCGGTTTCTTCTTTAGCGGAAGGTTATAGTGAAAAAGGTGTGAACGACGGGATTGTAGATGGATTCCCCGGACATCCGGAAAACGAATGGGCTTCTAACCAAACTGTAAATTCCTGGGTACGTTTAACGTGGGATAAAAAAGTAACAGTAGGGAAAATATGGTTGTTTGACAGGCCTTACCAATACGAGCAGATATTGTCTTGCGGTCTGAAAATGAGCGACGGTACGATAATCGAATTGGGAGCTTTGTCGAATGTCGAAGGTGAGGGGTTGGAAATTACATTTGAACCTAAAGAGGTGGAATGGATTGAGTTTGTCGTGCTCGGTGTCGGTAATTCAACGAATAGCGGTTTGTCTGAATTTGCTGTTTTTGAAAAATAGTAACAGTCTTGCCATAATCATCACAGTAGTATGGCAATAAACTATTCACCCTTCACTCGCTGTGGTATAATTATTTGTTTAGTAGTTAGTTGTACTGTTGAAATGCGGGTGAATGGTTGAGGAAAAAGGTGAATGGTTCTCCTGAACCCTTCACCTTTGGAAGAGATACAATCAGTGAATCATAGGCAGATAGACAGCAAGTAACAGACAGCTTACTACAAACAGAGTCAGAACTAGCTGACAACTAACCTAAAAGATATAGACTACTTATTGCTTAATCTCCGTCGCAAAGCTTATCGACCTACGTGGGTAAGCTTAACGACCTGGGTCAATAAGCATTGCAACGGAGGTCGATAAGACTTTAGGTTATTACTTTAAGATTACTTGATAGTAAGAACCGGATTAGTAGATTATAGGATCCGGTTTAATCGGCAGTAAGTCATCTTACAGCCATATAGCATCCTCATTATTCCAATAAAAGGTGAATGGTTTGAATAGACCATTCACCTTTTTATTTAACCATTCATCAGTTTTTTATTTTATAATATAATGTAATACAGTGTCATAGTCGCATAGAGGTGAAGGGTGAATAGTATAAGTCTCTATTTTATATATAGAATAAAAGTTTACTTCTTCTATGTCCTTGTCATGCCCCTAACCTCTATTATGTATCGGCTGTTTCGGGTTTAAATAGTAAGATAGTATATGTAAATCGGAAAAAAGAGTAATAAAGAGCTCTCTCTATTATCTCTATCTTTGTCTTTTGATTAGAAGCTCGCTTGGATGAATCTCTTTTTAGTTAAATAGTTAAACCCCAAAAGAAATATAAATTATGAAAAGTCTTTTTATCACAGTTACTTTATTAAGTATCTTTTCAGTGGTGGCATTGGCCGACAGTAAGATACCCGAAGAAAGTATCGATTGTCAGGTAGCCAGATACTATAAATACAGGGCAGACAAGCAAGCCGGTCGCCAAATCTTCGTCTCCTATAACGGGGTGAAACCATTGAAGAATGCCTATATCGAAGTGGTGGCAGGCGACAGAAAAGAGCAAACCCCTTTATCGACCGGCAGACCTGATTCCATTCCTGTATTGTTGCCGGCGGATCTGGGTGTATCGAAAGACGATACAATTCTGGTCAATCTGGTTCTGAATAAAAAGAATACCATTTCGAAACAAGTCGTTGTCCCCTATGCCCGTCAGTGGACTGTCTATATCTATCCCCATTCGCATGTCGATATCGGCTATACGAATACGCAGGCTAATGTGGAACTAATTCATAAACGGAATCTGGAATATGCTATGGAACTGGCGGAAAAAACAAAAGACTATCCTGACGGAGCGCGTTTTGTATGGAACCCCGAAGTTACATGGCCGATCGAACGGTATCTGAAGACAGAGTCGAAAGAGAAATGCGACAAACTGATCCGGGCCATTAAAGAGGGGCAGATAGCGGTGGATGCTGGTTACGTCAGCACCAATACTAGTTCGGCGAACGATGAGGAACTGTTTGAATTGTTCAATTATGGCAAGAAGTTGGAGAAGCTGACCGGGAAGAAAGTGGAAACGATGGTTCAGGTGGATATCCCCGGCGTTTCCTGGGGAGTAGTCCCCGTGGCCTCTCAACTGGGAATACCTTATTGCCTGGCTTTATTTAACGGAACCGACCGGGTCGGACTGGCTCATGAGATAAGCTTCAAACCTTTCTGGTGGCAAGGGGCCGACGGTAAATCGAAAGTATTGTTCCTTCAGCCCGGTGCCTATACGCCCGGCGCTCATAATAAAGGATATATGTTCTGGCCGAAGATGGCAGGACAGACAGATCCGGACAAACTGTTGAGAGTCGTCAAAACAGACAATCCACGGGCGCATTTTATAGATCCGTATATCAATCAGATGTTGCCGGAGCTGGAAAAGGCCGATTACTATCCGTATGATATTTTCCCTATGACCTGGTGCATGGCCGATAATACGCCGATCGATTATGATTTGCCGGAGGCCGTAAAAAGTTGGAACGAAGAGTTTGCCTTCCCGCATTTAAAGATTTGTACCGCTACGGAAATGATGAGTGCCTTCGATCATAAATATGGTGATCAACTGCCAGTATTGAAGGGTGACTTTACAGAATACTGGACTGACGGTCTCGGTTCGAAAGCCGCATTTACCGGACATCACCGGGAAGTGAAAGAAGATCTGGTACAGACCGAAACGCTTTGGAGTATGCTGAAACCTGAGACGGCCGCTCCCCGCACGGCTTTCGAAGAAGCATGGCGGAATGTCATATTGGGTACGGAACATACCTGGGCCTATATGAACCCTTCGCAACAGCCGATATGTGATATCATATTGAATGTTAAGTTGGATTATTTCCGTAATTCGGATAAGATGCAAAAAGAACTGTTCGCTGAGACAGTGAAGGAAATTACCGGCGAGTCGGCGACTATCAGTTTATTTAATACCTCTTCATGGACACGTAGCGAAGTTGTCAGGCTGCCTGAAGATATCAGTGGTAAGTATGCTTCTGTAGTAGATGCGGAGACGGGCCGTGAAGTAACAAGCCAGCGTCTTTCAACCGGCGAACTGGCTTTTTGGGCTGAGAATGTCGGTGCATTAGGAGCAAAGCAATACCGGCTTTCAACAAAGCCTGCCAAAAAGCAAGCCTCTCCGGCTATCAAAGACAATGTACTGGATAATGGGCTGGTTCGTGTAGTTATAAGTCAGGAAACTGGTGATGTGGTTAGCCTTCTATATGACGGCGAAGAGTTTGTCGATAGTAAATCCATGTGCGCCATAAATAGTTACCGTTATTTACATGGGAATGATGAAGGAAGCCGTGCAACGAAAGCTTACAATATAAAGATCCGTGTCAAGGAAAACGGACCGCTTGTAAATTCTTTGCTGGTTGAATCGGATGCGGAAGGGTGTAACAGCTTGCACCGCGAAGTCTCTGTGGTTGCCGGTCAGTCATATGTCTCATTTAATAATGTACTCGATAAAATAGCGACAACAGATAAAGAAGGTGTTCATTTCGGCTTTGCATTCGATCTTGACCGACCGGTCATTCACGTCGACCTTCCCTGGGGTGTTATGGAGGTAGAAAAAGACCAGCTTGCCGAAGGGAATAGAAACTGGCTGGCTTTGCAGCGTTGGTTGAACCTGTCGGACAACGAAAAGAATGTAACCTGGTGTTCACTCAATGCTTGTGCGTTTGAAGTGGGAGAGATGAGTGCTAATATTCTCGGAGGTGCATTCAAGTCACCGGAATGGATCCGTAAAATCAAACCTTCTTCCACCATTTATTCATGGGCTCTGAATAATCATTGGCATACGAATTTCGCTTTGTCGCAAGACGGATCGATTAAGTTTGAATACCGTGTACAACCGGCAAAGGGAGCTTATAAGGCTGCCGATGCGAACCGGTTCGGTATGGAACAAATCCGGCCGATGATTGCGGTTCCGGTAGATCAACAGTTTACCTATTCACCGAATATGAAATTGTCCGGAGATGAATCAGTTGTTGTATCTATGATAAAGACAATTGAAGAAGGCAAGTCCCAGATCGTACGTTTGCGTTCCGTATCCGACAACGATCAGGTAGTTTTTTTAGCCTGGGATACAAAGAAACCCCGGCGCGTCTCTTTATGTAAATCCGGAGAAGAACCTGGTAGCGAACAGATTGCTGATGGAAAGATCAGGGTTCCTGCCATGGGATTTGCTACGGTTAGACTGGATTGGTAAGTAATGAATGTTCTTTCATGTATTGAATTGACTGGGAGAAGGATACAACCGGTGTGATTCTGTTAATTAGAGTTATAAAAGGCGGTATTCTTCCCGGGTCAATTAATAAAAAACGTATATTTGAACCGGTTAAATAAATCGTATATTCATGAATGCATCTATAAAAGATATCGCACAAGCCTTGAATCTTTCTAAAGCTACAGTTTCCTGGATTCTATCGGATCAGGGAGAAACAAAAGGTTTTAGCCAAGCGACTATTAAGCGGGTGAAAGAATATGCGGATTCGGTTAATTATCGTCCTAATTTACTGGCTCGCAGTTTGTCGTTGGGTACTTCCAATACGATCGGCCTGATCATTCCGTTTATCGGAGATACTTTTTATGCCCAGTTGGTACAGGCTATCGAACAGGAAGCGGTCCGTAATAAATATGTATTAATGGTTTGTAGTTCGGAGGGAGATGGGGAGAAAGAGTTCGAATTGATCAAAATACTTCGTTCCAAACAGGTGGACGGGATTATTATTGCACCGACCAAGATTTCAAGAAAAGGCATTAATCTGTTGATGAAAGACTCGTTGCCGTTTGTATTGATTGATCGTTATTATCCGAACCTACCTGTAAACTATGTGATTGTAAACAACTGCCAGTGCTGCTATGACCTGGTATCTCATTTGATAAAAAAAGGATCCCGGAAGATCGCTTTGCTGACGACCGATGTCCATCTGTATGTGATGAAACAACGCATAGAAGGGTATCGGAAGGCTGTGGCGGATGCAGGACTTCAGTCTGAAATTGCATTGGAAGTTTTTGTGGATCGCTCAAATTACAGAACGGATATAGTCGATAAGTTGGATTGCCTCTTTGAGGAAGTGCCGGATATAGACGGATTCTTCTTTTCCACACATTATCTGGCTTTAGAAGCCATACGTTATTTTGTAAATCGTAAAATTGATTATCAGAATCGCTTTAGCATGGGTTGTTTTCATGAAACGATTGCTTTGGACATTCTGGCTCCCGATATGAGTATTACGTTAATGCCCATTCAGGAAATGGGAACTCAGGCCGTACAAATCCTTTTGGAGAATATTGGAAACAAAGATTTTACCTCGAGAGGAGTGGTTGTTGATAATCTGTTAATGCCGTAATATATATTTTTTCTTTTTCTTTTGAACCGGTTAAATAGACTTTGTAATATAGATTAATTCCATGAAAACACAAGAAAATAAGAGTAAGGTATATCAACTGATGCCTGTTTTGTTTGCCTTTTTTGTTATGGGCTTTGTGGACGTAGTAGGCATTTCCACAAGCTATGTGAAAAACGACTTTACTTTAAGCGATACGCTGGCAAACCTGTTACCGATGATGGTTTTTCTGTGGTTTGCCGTTTGTTCGTTACCGACCGGATTACTGATGGGGCGTATCGGACGGAAGAAAACGGTACTTCTCAGTTCGTTGGTGACATGTGTGGCCATGCTTATTCCATTAATATATTATTCTTTTCCGACGGTCTTGCTGGCTTTTGCTTTGCTGGGTATAGGAAATACGATTTTGCAGGTATCGTTGAATCCGTTGTTGCTGGATGTTGTTTCGAAAGAGAAAGTGACCAGTATGCTGACGTTGGGGCAATTTATTAAAGCAATCTCTTCCACCTTGGGACCGGTTATCGCCGGTGTGGCTGCCGGGGTCTGGGGAAATTGGCATTTGATATTTCCTATCTATGCCTTTATCACATTACTTTCATGGCTCTGGTTGGTATTTACTCCTATTCGTGAAGTGGAAGGAGAGGTGACAAAACAGAAGGGGCGTGATGTGCTGGCGTTATTCAAAAATAGCCGGTTGATGATTGCTTTTTCTGTGATTTTATTGATTGTAGGCTTTGAAATCAGTCTGATGACGGCTGTACCTAAATATTTTCTGGAGAGATGTGAACTGCCGATCGAGCAGGGGGGGCTAGGATGTAGTTTGTATTTCTCGGCCCGTACGTTAGGAACGTTTTTAGGAGCGATCATTTTAGCCCGTTACTCGTCCCGGCGTTTTCTGATAGGAAATATGGTGGCAGCGGTACTCGTCTTCCTGTTGTTTATGGCTACAACCAGTATGACGGTTCTGCTGGTAGCCCTTTTTCTTATCGGGCTCTTTTGTGCCAATGTTTTCCCCATTATATTTTCCTCGGCTATTCAGTCTGATCCCTCTAAAGCCAATGAGATATCAGCCTTGATGATAATGGGAGTAGCTGGAGGTGCTATTCTTCCGATGGTTATGGGGATTCTGGCCGATGCAACCAATCAGTGGACCAGCTTGTTCGTACCGCTTTTGGCCCTGATCTATATCATGTTGGTTTCTGTAAAAATGAAATATTAATATATAATGATTGAACGATTATGAAAGAAATGACATCTTTACAGCGTTGTATGGCTGTTCTGAATGGGGAAGTACCTGATATGCTTCCTGTGATACCTCAAAGTTTTATGTATGCTGTCGAAACAGCCGGGTTGAAAATCAGCGATGTGAACAAGGACGGACGAAAGATGGCCCAGGCGCATATTTTGTCTCAGGAAAAATATGGATACGATGGGTGTGTGATCGATTTCGATGATGCGTCGATTGCAGAAGCGATCGGAGCCAAGGTCATATTCAGGGAAGATGAGCCGGCTACGGTCGATGAAGAACAACCCGTATTGAAGGATTTGCGTGATATTTATGAGTTACCTCTGCCGGATCCGCAGAAATCGGGACGTTTATGTGAATGGCTGGAAGCTACCCGTACTCTGGTCGATGCTATCGGCGATCATGTTTTTATTATGGGACGTGCCGACCAGGGACCTTTCAGTATTGCTTGCCTGCTGAGGGGTACGACTCAGTTTATGATGGATTTGTTGTCGGAAGATCCTCAAGTAATAGCGGATGTGATCGAGTATTGCCGTCAGGCAAGTGTCCTTTTTGCTAAAGCGCAGAAAGATGCCGGAGCCCACGCTACGTCTATCGGTGATGCTCTGGCCGGTCCGAATTTGATCTCACCGGATATGTATCGCCAGTTTGCTTTGGAACCGGAAAAGAAAATGACGGAAGAAGTCCAGGCCTACGGAATACCTCTTTCCCTGCATATTTGCGGTAATACAAATGCTATTATCGAGGATATGGGAACAACGGGGGCACGGATTCTGGAAGTCGACTGGAAACTCGACATGGAAGAAGCGCGAAGACTGGTTCCGATGGACACGATCCTGATGGGAAATGTAGATCCCAGTTTCCCGCTGGTACACGGTACGCCGGCCGAAGTGGATGCGGCAGTGAAAAAACTGGTGGAAGCAACCCGTGGCAGAAGCCATATCATCAGTTCGGGTTGTGCCATGGGGCGGAATACTCCTCCGGAGAATTTCAAGGCCTTTATTGCTGCTGCCCGTAAATACGGTTCTTATGAGGAGATTATGCGTTTACAGAATCAATAGGGGAAGAGATGATAGAAACATATTATCACGATAAGGAAGGATATAATCCGTTTCTTATCAGGGAAGGATGGCAGGTTGCCCAATTGAATCATGTGGCAAAACACGGTTTGGCAGATATCGACCAGATCGAAGTTCACCGGGCTACGGATGAAGTTTTTATTCTGTTTAAAGGGGAGGCTGTATTGATAGCGGCAAAACCTGACGATAAAGATGTTCATTTTGAATGTGTAAAAATGAAGCCGGGAGTCACTTATAATATCCCGGCAGGAACCTGGCACAATATTGCTATGGATCCGGAGGTTGAAATCATTATTGTTGAAAAATCGGATACCCATAAACAGGATTGTGCCTATTTGGATTTGACTCCTTTGCAAAGGAATCGTTTGTATGCAATAATTGAAGACGTATTAAAGTAACCACGATGAAAAAAGGAATTGTACTCACTGTTTTATGTGTCTTGTCGTCCTTATCTGTTAAGGCGCAAGTACTGAACGATACTTATTCATGTGACAATGAATCATATGGACTTTTGAAGAATTTGTCGGATTCGCCGTTAAGCCGGGGGAATATCTATGTGTTCACCACGACGCATCAGGACCTGGCCTGGCTGAACCATCTCGATGCCTGTATAGCAGACCGGGATACGCTTTGGCTTACTCCGTTTCTGAAACGTCTGGCCGATGATCCCAATTTCAGGATGGATATAGAGCAAACATCTATTCTGAAAGAATATATTCATCGTCATCCGGAGACACAGCCCTTGTTTGCTAAATATATGAAGGAAGGACGTATCTGTGTGGGAGGTACTTTTATTCAGCCTTATGAAGAAATGTATTCGGGAGAATCATTGGCCCGGCAGTTTTACCTTGGAAGTCGTTGGTTGAAAAAGAATTTTGACGGTTATGCTCCGTTGTCCTATTTTAATGTAGATGTACCGGGGCGCACGTTACAAATGCCGCAGATAATGAAGAAGGCTGGCATCGACAACCTGATTATCAGTCGTCACGAAAGAGGGTTGTTCTACTGGCAATCACCCGACGGTTCGAAAGTCAGGACATATACGCCGGGACATTATATCTATTTTTACAATGTATTGGGAAAAGAAGATACAGCGGCTATTAAAGAGATCGGTAAGGAATCCATCTTATGGTATACTAAATATAATGATGTGAAAAAGGTGCCGACCGTGATGCCGGCCATGCTCAACTATGAGCTTTCATGGAGTAAGAAGCCGGTTGAAAATTGTCCTGTATTGATGGATAAATGGAATCGGATTCGTTATATAAGAAATGAAGAAACCGGTAAAAAGACAAAAGTATCTTTGCCTTCATTTAAATATGCAACGGCGGACGATTTCTTCAAGACGTTGGATCATTCTACCTCTGCGTTGCCGGTTGTTCAGGGAGAGCGTCCGAATGTCTGGTTATATATTCATGGGCCTTCGCATGAGAAAGCGTTGACTGCCAGCCGTGCCGGTGATGTCTTATTGCCCGATGCAGAGAAAATGTCATCTTATTCGGCGATGGTTCGCGGCTCGTTTGAACGGTATCCGTCCCGGGAATTGGAGGAAGCCTGGGAGGCTAAAATCTATCCGGATCATGGATGGGGCGGCAACGGAGGAATCATGACGGACAATACTTTTCTCCGAAAATATGAATTCGCTTTGTCACGGGCTGAACAGATCGTAGACCAGCAAGCTTTTTACCTGGCCTCTTCTGTGAAGACTTCTAATGAAAAAGGGAATCCGATCGTTGTCTTTAATAATTTGTCTTTCGGCAGAACTGCTCCCGTGCAGGTCGATGTCGCTTTTCAGCCGGGATATGCCCGGCATTTGCAGTTGAAGGATAGCCACGGGAAAAATATAGCATCTCAATTGTCAGATGTTTGCTATTATGGCGATGGTTCCATCGAGAAGGCCCGTCTTTCCTTTACTGCCGCTGATATGCCCTCAATGGGATTGAAAACCTATTATCTGAATCCGGCGGGAATGGAAAAACTGACGGAAGCACGGAAAACGACCTTGGTGGAGAATTCCTATTATTCAATCGAGCTGGTAGATGGCGGTATCCGGCAGATTTACGACAAAGCAACCGGATGTCCTTTATTGAATACGGAGAAATTTTTAGGTGGTGAAGTGATAACCATGCATTCTTACGGCAACGGAGCCGGTGAGTTCGATGCCGTACAACAGCCGGATATGGAAGGATTCGATAAGACATTCAACCATGCCGTTGCTTGGGAACTGGTAGAGAATGGTCCGGTTTTTACCTCTTATAAGATGCGTACTCCGATCCGTAATGCCGTGATTGAACAGACCTTACGGGTTTATCATCAGGTTAAGAAGATTGATATGGATGTCGATCTGTTGAACTGGGAGGGCGTCATGTTTCGTGAATATCGTTTGATGTGGCCTGTCGCTTTCAAACAATCGGCTGTTTCTTACGAAGTACCTTTCGGTGCGTTGACTGTCGGAAAAGACGAGTTACCAGGAGCTGCCGGCGAACGCTATTATGTGGAAAACAGCAAACAGCATCCGCGTGGTATTGGCAACTGGTTAAGTGTTGCGGGAGAAAACTGTGCGCTGACTTTATCCTCTTCCGTGGCTGTTGCCGATTACATCGATCCGACTAACGATCCGGTCGACTATCCTGTTTTGCAACCGATCTTATTGGCTTCCCGAAGAAGTTGCCATGATAAGGGAAATGATTTTTTCCAACCGGGAGACCATTCTTATCATTTCTCGTTAACTTCGCATCCGGCAGGCGATAAGGCCAGGGAAGAATTCGGAGTTTCTGCCAATACCCCTCTGGTCGCCGTTTACAATCCGGAGCGTTTCCAAAAGGCTTCTTTGCCTGAAGAATATTCTTTCGTATCCGTAAACAATCCGAATGTGAAAATTACGGCATTGAAAAAATGTGAGGATGACAATAGCCTGATTATTCGTATGTATAACAGTTCGGGCAACGAAGAAAAAGTCGGTTTACAAATGGCTGTACAACCCAAGGCTGTAATCCATACAAATTTGATTGAAGAAGAGTTGGAACCGGTTCAAGAGATTGTTTTAGGAAAATATGCAATAGAAACTTATAAGGTGAAATTCTGATTGATGAAATAGCAATCATACAGTTTGCTTTACAGATTCTATCAATGTAGTAGTAGTCGAACCTTAAAAATGTAAAAAAAGACTGTTGTATATAAATCTTACCGGAGTGGTAGGTGTATTTATTATATAATGGTAAATTTTACATCGGTAGGTTGTTAGTCGATAAAGGTAATTTGTAAAATGGCGATTAAAGTAATAATCAGGTTTGATATGAATCTATACAAGTGTGTTTTTATATGTATTAGTTTTTTTGTGTTGTTTGGGTTTTCCCAGGCATTATCAGCTGTACCTTCCGGGAGGAAGGTACAGACTGATTGTTTAAAGTTGTGGTACACAAAACCGGCTACAGGCTGGATGACTGAAGCCTTGCCGATAGGGAACGGTCGTATAGGCGCAATGATTTTCGGAGGAATTGAACAAGACACAATACAGTTTAACGATAAAACATTGTGGACGGGAAGTACGGTATCGAGGGGGGCATTCCAGAATTTCGGAAATATACGGATTGACTTCGGAACACAGGGACCGGTCACTTCCTATCAAAGGTCTCTGGATATAGAAGAGGCAATCGCTTCGGTCGGTTATCAACAGGAGGGAGTATCTTATAAAAGAGAATATCTGTCCAGCTTTCCGGATGATGTGATCGTTATCCGTTTATCGGCAGATAAGAAAGGGAAAATCAATTTCTCTTTATCATTAGAGGGTACCCACCCGGATGAAATCAAGGTTGTGGAAGGACGGGAGATCAGCCTATCAGGCAAACTTACTTTATTATCCTATGCTGCCCGTTTGCATGTACAAAACGAAGGAGGTTCGCTGACTGTACAAAACGGAAAGCTCCAGGTTGAAAACGCTGATGCTGCAACAATCGTGTTGGGGATGGGAACAAATTTCTCAGCGACCAATTCCTCTTATATCACGGAGGGAGATTCGTGGAAGAAAGCCGTAGACGCTACGGTTTCCAGGGCATCGGGAAAGAGTTACAAAGAAATAAGAAAAGCGCATGTCGCTGACTATCAAAAATTGTTCGGCCGGGTTCAGTTAAAGTTAGGGGAAAAGAAGTCCAATGTGCCGACCGATGAGTTGTTTGCCGATTATATGAAAGGTACATACCATCCTGTTGCCGATGTCTTATTTTTTCAATACGGGCGTTATCTGATGATTGCTTCATCACGTGACGGATTGGATGTACCGTCAAACCTGCAAGGGCTATGGAATAATAGTAATACACCGCCTTGGGAAGGAGACATCCATTCGAATATCAATGTGCAGATGAATTACTGGCCGGCGGAGGTCACCAATCTGGCAGAGTGCCATTTGCCTTTTATCAATTATGTCTATAACGAATCGCAGACGAATGAATCGTGGAAAAAGATGGCACGCGAACAGAATTGTAAAGGCTGGACAATGCGTACGCAGAATAATATTTTCGGTTATTCCGACTGGAATTGGAACCGTCCGGCAAATGCTTGGTATTGTATGCATATCTGGGAAAAGTATTTATACGATCCGTGTAAAGATTATTTGGAGAACATGGCATATCCTGTCATGAAATCGGCCTGTGAGTTTTGGATGGACAGGCTGGTGCTCGATAAACAGGGCTGTTGGGTTGCTCCCGATGAATGGTCGCCGGAGCACGGACCTTGGGAAGATGGAGTGTCTTATGCACAGCAATTGATAGCCGATCTGTTTGAGAACACGATTGAAGCTGGTAAGCTGATCGGCACGGACAATGTTTTCATAAAGGAATTGGAAGAAAAATATAACCGTCTGGATAAAGGACTCGCTATCGGTAGCTGGGGGCAATTGAAAGAATGGAAATATACAGAAGATGATCCGCAGGATACGCACCGCCACTTATCCCATTTGATTGCTTTGTATCCGGGGGATGCCGTTTCTCCATTGACGATGCCGGAGTATGCGAAAGCCATCGAGAAGAGTCTGGATGCCCGTGCCGATGTAGGAATGGGATGGAGTCTGACCTGGAAGATCGCATTAAGAGCCAGGTTGTTTGACGGGGAACGGGCGCACTCGCTGTTGAAAAAGGCGATGGTGCTGGCGGATGGTTCGCTGGGTAGATTTGGTGTTTATCCGAATTTATTGAATGCCTTGCCTTATCAGATAGATGGCAATTTCGGCGCGACAGCCGGAGTGGCGGAGATGCTGATTCAGAGCCACCGGAATGAACTCCATCTGTTGCCGGCCATTCCTTCCGTATGGGCGGATGGCGAAGTGCGCGGTTTACGGGGCAGGGGAGGCTTTGAAGTAGACATGGTTTGGCGGGATAAGAAGCTGGCTTCTGCACAAATTAAGGCTTCGGGAGATCGCGAGTGCACGCTTCGTACCGATGTCCCTTTGAAAGTTGTAAATGCCGGATATAGTTGTGAAAAAGACAAACACGGGCATTATATAACAACCTTTCAACCCCAGAAAAATAAAACATATAAAATAATAGCTGATAGATGAAAAAAACAATTATTCTATGTGCTCTCTGTCTTTTGTCGGGAGCTCATGTTGGTGTCATTGCACAACAAGCTTCATGGCTTCCGGTAGTAAAGAATGCGGATAAGCCTATTCGTTTGCTGGAGTGTACATACAATGAAGCAGAGTTAAAGCAAAGTAAGGAGATAAGTACGACCACTGCCTGGGAAGTCCGTACGGAACAGACTGCGGTGAAAGATGGTAAAACGTATACCTTCACCTTTACCGCCAAACAGGATATGAAAGATGCCGGCGTAGCAGTCGCTTTCGACCAATATGGCTGGACGAGCGATAACTACGTGATGATTCCCTCTTCCGTGTACAATGGAAACCGGCAGCGTATCGTTAACCGTGCGTATGCGACTGGACTGGATAATACCGATTACCGCCGGAAAGACCTGGCACTGACCTCTAACCCTATTCCTCAATTGTCCCCGGAATATGGTGCCGGTTCCCGCCTGGAAGTGAATATAAGTAATACGGCTACTCCGGCTATCACGATCCTGGACCGGGCAAAACAAAAGGGTATATTCCTGTTGACCGACCAGGGTATAGACTGGAATAACCAGGTGCTGGACCATGCCCTGATCGTGGAGGAAACTCCCGACAGAAGTGTGGCTTCCTTTATAATCAGTGCTCCGGGGGTACGTGAACGGAAGCCTGAATTTATCGGTTTCAGCAAAAGTCCCGACCGGGGCGTACAGGTAAAGAAAGGCGATCAGATCGTTATCCGGGTAACGGAAGTGACTTTCCCTTGTAAAGATGTACCTGAACTGCTGGCCCGCTTCATGAAAGACCGTAAGTCGCATGCCGGCGGAGAAGCGCCCCGCAACCTGATGCCGATGAGTGAAGTGTTGACCCGTATGGTGAAAAATATCGATGACCGTTACTATATCGGCGACCAGTGGCAATACTATTGCCCGGAAAATGCCAACTGGATGTCGTACGGTTGGATAGGCGGCCTGATGAATACGTATCCGATGCTGGCTTTGGGTGATGCGGAACATCTGCAAAAAGTGAAGAACACATTCGATTTCGCCTTGCCGCGTGCCAAAGGGAAAAGCGGATATTATTATGATGTGCTGGGAGCAGACGGAAAGCCTTTTTCCCGGGATGCCGCCGCCAATCATCCGGGAGTCGGACTGACCCGCAAGAACGGGGATATCCTGTATTGGATGGTTAAGCAGTTTATGTTGCTGAAAGAACAGGAAAAAGCCAATGCTATCGATCCTGAATGGGAAACCAATGTACGGCTCCTGGCGGATGCCTTCGTCAATACCTGGAAGAAACATGGGACATGGGGA
Source organism: Parabacteroides caecihominis (assembly GCF_023656785.1). NCBI lineage: Bacteria > Pseudomonadati > Bacteroidota > Bacteroidia > Bacteroidales > Tannerellaceae > Parabacteroides > Parabacteroides caecihominis. Next base: position 31,225 of record NZ_JAMOKS010000010.1, on the reverse strand, counting down.
AATTACCTGGACGTAGAATCCGGCGATATCGCTGTTTACAATACGACCAGTGGTGCCATGGCGGTGGCCGGCCTGGCATTGGCCTCCGACTATTATAATAATCCGGATTATCTGAAGGTCGCTTGTGAAGCGGCAAAAGATTACTATGACAGTTTCGCATTGGTCGGTTTTACTTCCGGTGGTTGCGGTGATATCCTGCAAAATGCGGATTCGGAGACGGCAGTTGCTTTGATGACTTCCTTGATGACATTGTATGAAGTAACCGGTAAGGAACAATATCTGAAACAGTCGGCCGACCTGGCAAACCTGTGTGCCACCTGGACTGTCTCTTTCCCTTACCGTTTGCCGGAGAATACTCCCCTGGCAAAGTTGGGGGCAAACCTGACCGGAGCCGTATGGGCCAGTACGCAGAATAAGCATGGCGCTCCCGGTTTCTGCACCCAGTCCGGCGATGCCCTGTTCAAATTGTATCGTTCGACCGGCGATGCCTCGTATGCCGAACTGTTGCGTGATGTCATCCATGCGCACGCCGAAGGTATCCAGCCGAATGGAAAGATTACGGAACGCCTGACCTATTGCGATGCCGACAGCCGGGGTTCACGTGGCGACGGCGGACAGACGGGTTGGAACGAGACGAACGGTGCCCTGATGGCGTTGGAAATCCCCGGTATTTATGTGCGTATCGACCTCGGTTCGTTGTACATCTTCGATCATGTGGAAGCGAAAATAGTAAAGCAAAACAACAAGCAGATGGTTCTTCAAATTACAAATCCTACCGCCTATGATGCCACCGTAACAATCTTAGCCGAGAATGCGGAACAGGCTTCCCGCCCTCTGGGTGATAACGCTTTCCTGCAATGGAAAGACAAGGTGACGGTAAAGGCCGGTAAAACGGTAAACTATAAGATAGTGTTTTGAATTTATAGGGGGGGCGGTCATAGAATATGTGCCAATGTGGCAATTGGGAAAGAAATGAACTATCTGCTAATTATAGGATGAACCAATTAGTGACGGTGTCTTCAGGCTGTAGGCCTGTAACAAACTAGCCCAGGGTTCCAACCCTGGGTCCTCTTGAGTCCTTCTCTTCCTGAGGCACCCTGTAGGGGTGCGACAAGATGAAAAGGGTTGATATTTAGCTTGTCCCGCCCTTACAGGGCGGAAAGGCAGGAACGAGTTTTCATAAACCCAGGGTTAGAACCCTGGGCTGGTTTGTTAAAGCCTTACAGGCTTACATTGACACCGTAAGGGTGGTTCACGAACCGCCCCTACCAACAACGCTACATTCAAATTTGACAATAATTGAACCCAATATGAATCCAAACCAATATCTGAATTGCAAACAAATTAATTGAATAACTTATATGGATAATATGTGTAAGAAATGTATCTCTCTCCTGGCTGTATCCTTGACGCTTTTCGGTTGTACGACCGAAAAGACATGGGATTTTCAGACCGATTATTTCAGTATCGGCATTAACGACAAAGGGTATATCACGAGTATGAAGAATACGACTGTCTCCCCGAACCGCGAGTTCAGTCCTGCCGACAAACCCTCTCCGTTGCTGTCCCTCTATGACAGTGAAAAGAAAGTGTATTATACGCCCCAAAAGGCCGTTTATAATGCAGAGGCTGATTGTTTTACCCTTGAATACCCGAACGGTTCGGTAGCAACGATAACCCTGCAACCGGCCGATAAATATTTCAAACTGACCCTGAACAGCCTCGAACCCCGGAATGGCATCGACTGCATCCAATGGGGTTCCTATTATACCAATATCGACAATCTGCTGGGCGAAATCATCGGAGTGGCCCGCGATACCAGCGATGTAGTCAATTACAGCATCGGTATGCTTGCCCTCAACGACAATACCATTGGCGGTACCGCTGATATAGAAGGGGATGCGGCTCCATTCCAATATATCATTCATACGCCCGACGCGAAACGTTTCCCGTTGCCGGACAGCCTGCATGAAGGACAGGTGTTTACACTGGGCGGAAACGGCATCAGCGACGTCGCTTTCTATGCCAATAAAGAACCTTATTACCGCATCATGTACGGAAATGCCGCGATGGTCGATAGTCTGGGACGTATCTTTTTGAATTATCAGTCGCGCGACCGTACGAAAAGTCGTCAGGTTCATTATTCCCTGATTCCTAATATGCCGGCCAATATTCCGAACCATATCGATGTGGAACCGATTCCGGGAGTCGATTTTATCGGTTCTTCCATCGCCTTGTGGGGAAGTCCCGACAGCACGGCTTTGATGGACGTGATACAGAATATCGTCCTGTCCGAAGGACTGCCTCATCCGACTGTCAATGGAAAATGGATTAAAGACCCAGCCGCCTATTCGCCCGATGTTATGACCAGCGGAAACCAGTACGACAGCATCATTTCCTATACCGCCAAACTCGGTTTCCCGGCTATCCATGCCTACGACCAGGGTTTCTTGCGTCCCGACCGTGCCAATGAAGGTTATCTGGACGGCAGGAACCAGGAAAAGAAACCTTTCCGCTTTCACTCGGGTAACAAATCCCACCGTGAATTTGCCGACATGGCGGCCGCGAAAGGTATCATGCTGGGACGTGTCAATATAACGAATTCACTGGCGCCGGGCACGAAGGATGCCAGCCCTGTTCCGAGCGATAGCCTGTGTTATCAGCAGAAACGCATCTTGATGAAAGACCTTTCCCCCGAAGATACCGTTATCATTGTGGACGATCCTACCTATCTGGAAGAAATAGCCAGCTGGGAAGGACATTGTGAAAATCTGAATATGGTAAAGATCGGCGGCGAACTGATTCATTACCTGGGTGTCTCCGAAACAGCCCCTTATACCCTGAAGAATGTGACCAGAGGTTATTGGGGAACCAAGCCAACCGCACATAAGGCGAATGATACCGTCTATAAATTGCAGGTAACCATCAATTACGGTTACGAAGGCATTATCCCGAATCTGGCCCTCCAGGACAAGATCGCCGAATATTATGCCGATGTATCCCATCTGTGCGGTTTGACCCTCTACGACTTCGACGGGCAGGAATTCCTGTTCAATAACGGTCACGGTTACTATTCCGCCAAACGTTTCTTCCGGAAAATGTTCGGTCGGGCGAAAGAGTTGGGAGTACCCTATATCCGTTTCTCCGGCGCTACCCTGTCGGAAGGTTCGTGGCATTACCAGAGTGTCTGGAATGTCGGTGGCGGACGTAACCTCTATGATATCGATACCCGCGAGTGGGGCAGTGCCACCAGCCAGGGAAAAGACTTGCGCGATGTGACTTATTCCAATTATTACCCGGTCTCTTTCGGTGGAAACTTTGCCATTAAAGATACCTCTACCGTTGAGCAGTATGAACATGTACAGGCAATCTCGGTCGGTTACGGGGCCACTTACTTCTTGGCGATCAACCAGAAAGATGTGGAAAGTTGCCCGCAGAAAGATCAGATATTTGCTGCGATCCGTACCTGGGAAGATGCCCGCCATGCCAACGCTTTCCCCCGTGCGATAAAGAAACTCCTGCGCGACCCGTCCTACGACTGGCGGCTGGAAGCAGGCGCAGACGGTAACAGTTGGACGCTTCATCGGCTTGTCGATGGAAAAAGTGTGGAAACCTTTGACCTGAAACGGGCGAAAGGTTATTAAAATAGCACAGTAGTGTCACTAAGGATAGCATTATAGTGTTACATATAGTAGCTCTATAGTGCTATGCATAGTGGCACTATTGTGTTATTTGTCGTTTGAATCTTGAATCTTTTTAAATAATAATCTATGTATATTTCTTCATCATCTTTTAGCTATCGTCTGTTAAGTGGCTTGCTTTTCTGCCTGCTGATTGCCTGCCGGAATGAGGCAGACAGTAATAATCAATATGTAAATAAATGGATTGGGACCGGTTTGGAAGGAAGGGTGGCTCCTGTGGCGTCTGTTCCGTTCGGGATGATGCAGATAGGAGCGGATACGCGTCCGTATGGTGCCGGCTATCATTATGACGATCCCTCTATCCTGGGCTTCAGCCATCTGCATAAAAGTGGCGGAGGATGTGCCGATTTTCTGGATATCTTATTTATGCCCTTACCTTTGAATAGCGGTATGACGGACGAAGAACTTTATTCAAAACAGTATCAGGCGGTATTATCCCATAAAGACGAGAAGGCCGAACCCGGATATTATTCTGTCGGTTTATATGATAAACAATTGACGGTTGAACTGACGGCTTCCCGACGCTGTGGCCTACAGCGGTATACGTATGCCTCTGAAGGTGAGATACCGGTGATTGTCGATTTAAAATATGGCTCGGAAAGTGCTTGTACCATACAAAGCGAGCATGATGTCGATACGGTGTATGCGTCGGCTTTTGAATGGATTGATCCGTATACCGTTCGTGGATATCGTTGCTCGAACGGATGGACGCCGGGGCAACAGGTTTATTTTTATTCCACCTTTTCTTCCCCTATTAAAGAGTGCGTTTTATATGTCGACGACCGTCGAATGGAAGGGATGACTTCGGCAGAAGGAACGAATATAAAGGCTTTATTGACTTTTGAGAGTAATACGGGCGAATTGGAGGTCCGGACGGCACTCTCTTCGGTGGATACACAGGGGGCTGCCAAGAATCTTTGGGCAGAGACAAAAAATAAAACATTTGATGCCATCCGCGAAGAGGCCGCCGGCAAGTGGCACGATGTGTTAGGGCAGATAGAAATCGAAACGACAGACCGTAAGAAGAAAGAGTTGTTTTATACTTCTTTACATAATGTGATGCTGTATCCGTTTTTATTTTCTGATGTGGATCATTGTTTCAGGGGACCGGATTGGCTGGTCCATCAGACGGACGGGTTCGATTATTACGGGGGAGTCATCGGTTTTTGGGATACGTTCCGGGCGGCCTGCCCGCTTCTTTCGGTGCTTCATCCGGAGGTGGCCGAAGACTATGTAAAAACGTTGCTGGAGCATTATAAATATGCCGGACAGTTGCCTATCTGGACGTTGTGGGGCATTGAGAATTATCAAATGACCGGAATACATTCGCTTCCCGTAATTACCAATGCTTATTTGAACGGTATTATCGGTTTCGATACGGAACTGGCTCTCAAAGCAATGACCGAATCGGCGATGAAGGATACATGCGGGTATTCGATGGGGTATTTCGTCGGATTGGAAAATTATAGGAAATACGGTTACGTCCCTTGTGATATGGAAATGGAATCGGTGGCCCGCACACTCGAATATGCTTTCGATGATAGGGCACTGGCACGTTTTGCCGAACAGATAGGAAGAAGCGAAGAGGCCGCTTATTTCAATGAACAGTCTTTCAATTATAAAAATGTATTTGATACTGATATTTGCTTTGTCAGGGGAAAGACAAAAGAGGGTAAATGGCGTACACCTTTTGCTCCGTTGGCATCTTCGCATCGTAAGGATGATTATTGCGAGGGGAATGCCTGGCAGTGGTCTTTCTTTGTTCCTCACGATGTGGAAGGGTTGGCGGCTTTGGTGGGCGGAAAGGAACGGCTGGCTGCCCGCCTGGATTCGCTTTTCACAATGTCTTCTGCATTGGAGGGCGACGATGTATCCGGTGATATCTCCGGCCTGATCGGACAATATGCCCATGGCAACGAACCCGGTCATCATACGATTTATATGTATAATAAAGTGGGGCAGCCATATAAAACCCAGAAGTATGTCAATCAGGTACTGACAACCTTGTATAATAATACGCCGGATGGCATATGCGGGAATGAAGATACGGGGCAGATGAGTGCCTGGTATGTCTTTAGTGCCTTAGGTTTCTATCCGATGGACCCGGTTTCCGGCCAATATGAGTTGGGAGCTCCTTTGTTTGAATATGCAAAGATCAAACTGCCTTCGGGTACGGATTTTATTATAAAGGCCAGAAATCTATCCGATAGCAATATCTATGTCGATAAAGTCTTTTTGAACGGGGAGGAATTGAAGCGAACCTATATTACTTTCGAAGAAGTATTGCAGGGAGGAGAACTGGTATTCGAAATGAAGGGAGAAGATATGATATAGATGTTGTTATGTATACAATAAATATGTGCGTTTTTATTGTTTATATGATTGATAGTCTGTATATTTGTGGCCGTAGATGCTTGAAAAACATAATAATAAGATGTAATTTGTACAAGAAGTATGAAAAGTTTGTTGCTAACCTTTCTGATTGCACCGTTATTGATCGGTTGCCAGGATACTCATCTGATAAAGGCAAAGATTGCCCAGTCCCCGAAAACCTTTTGTAACCCGGTCAACCTCAACTACCGGTTTATGAAAATAGATGGAGGTGAGGGGATTCGCGAAGCTGCCGACCCTGTTGTGGTGTCGTTTAAAGACAAATATTACCTGTTTGCCTCTAAGTCGTCCGGCTACTGGTATTCCGAGGATTTTACAGATTGGAAACATGTCTTCATCACCGATTCCGTGTTGCCGATAGAGGATTATGCACCGGGGCTTTTTATACATAAAGACCATCTCTATTATGTCGGTTCTACGCATGGGAAAGGCATGCTGTACCGTTCGGCTGCACCGGAAACGGGCGAGTGGGAACCGGTGAAGGAAATCTGGTCTTACTGGGACCCCGCTTTTTATGTGGAAGGGGATAATCTCTATATGTACTACGGCTGTTCGCCCGTAGACCCTATCTATGCACAGGTTTTGGACCTGAACACCCTGGAGGCCCGGACAGAAGTGATTACTTGTTTCAACAGTAATAAAGAAGAATATGGCTGGGAACGGACAGGCGAACACAACGAATTGCCCCGCCGCCCTTATATCGAAGGAGCCTGGATGACGGCTCATCAGGGGAAATATTATTTACAATATGCCGCTCCCGGAACCGAATGGAAATCGTATGCCGACGGAACGTATGTCAGCGACTCTCCCTCGGGCCCTTTTACCTATATGGAAAACAGTCCGGTCTCTTATAAGCCGACAGGCTTTATCGGGGGAGCCGGGCATGGTTGTATGTTTACCGTAGGTAACGAAAACTATTGGAAGGCGGCGACCAATTCTATTTCCGTCCGGCATATGTTCGAACGGCGTGTCTCTTTCTTTCCGGCTGGTTTCGACAAAGACGGCTATCTCTATACGGATACTTATCTCGGTGACTATCCGATGTTTTTACCTACGGGAAAAAGACAGGCTTCCGGCAGCAACCAACCCGGTTGGATGCTGCTTTCTTACGGCAAGACGGTTACTGCTTCCTCTACGCTGGATGGTTTTCCGGCAGAGAACATCGTGGATGAGGATTCGCGTACGGCCTGGGTTGCCGCTACCAACAACGATACGGAATGGTTGCAGGTGGATTTGCAACATCTTTCGTCTGTCAATGCCATTCAGGTCAATTTCGATGAATATGGGGCCAAACAGAAGGGCTTCGTTCCGGGTGTTTACCAGAGTTATGTGATTTATGCCTCGGTGAATGGGGAGGACTGGTATCCGGTAGTGGATTACAGCACGAAAAAGACGGATACCCCGCACGATTATATCGAGTTTGAAGAACCGTTCAAGGCACGCTATATCAAACTACAGAATAAGGAATATACCGTATCGTCCAACCTCTCGGTCCGCGATTTGAGGATATTCGGTAACGGCTTAGGCAGCAAACCCCGTCCGGTGAACGGCTTTACGGTTAAGCGGAATGAAGAAGACCCGTGTAAAGTCAGCCTGGCCTGGAACGAAGTGCCGCATGCCCAGGGGTATATTGTCCGTTATGGCATTGCCAAAGACAAGCTGTATAGTAATTTCCAGGTGATGGGAGAGACCTCGCTGGAGATCGGCAGCCTGAATAAAGGAGTTACTTATTATTTCACGATAGATACTTATAACGAAAACGGCATTACCCGGACCGAACAGGTGGAGGTCTGCCGTTAATCCATTTAAGAAACAATAGATCAGAGAAATGAAAAGATTGATTTTTACAGTGATGTTATTACTCCCCTGCCTCTGGCTGGGTGCCCAGTCACAGCGGGAGAGAGAGTTGTTGAATCAGGATTGGCTTTTTGCTAAAGGGCATGCGGCCAATCCGGAGAAGGATTTTAATTACGGGCAGGCATTGTCGTTCTCTAAGATTGCCTTTTTGCAGGAGTCGACTATGCTGGATGCAGACCAGGAATCACGTTTGGCTATTCCTCATACGCAACGGTTTGACGATAGCAAGTGGGAGAAGATCTCTTTGCCTCATGACTGGGGGATGGCTTTGGGATATAGCCAAGAGCAATTCAAGATGAAAGGATACCGCAAGTTGGGCGGACGTGCACCCGAAAACAGTGTGGGCTGGTATCGGAAACGGTTTACTCCCGAGTTGGTAAAAGGGGATAGGTATACGCTGGAGTTTGAGGGTATCTTTCGTGATGCACAGGTATGGATGAACGGTGTCTATTTAGGACGCGGTGAGAGCGGTTATGTACCTTTGGTCTTCGATGTAACGGAATGCCTGAATTATGAAAAGGATGCGGAAAATGTGATTTCCGTCCGTGTAGATGCGACTCATTCCGAATTATGGTCGTACGAAGGTGCCGGTATTTATCGGAATGTATGGTTGACCCGCACGGCTCCCGTGCATATCCCGCAATGGGGGACGTTTGTCACCAGCGAAGTGGATCTGCAAAAGAAGGAAGCCCGTGTGAAGGCACAGATAGAAGTGACGAACCAAAGTGGTAAATCGGTCGATCTTATTGTGCAAAACAGTATAATCGACTGTCAAGGGAAAGAAGTAAACAAGTCTGGTACAACCCTTACCGTACCCTCGTTGGAAACGAAAGAGGTGGAAACATACATGGATGTACGGCAGGTTGACTTATGGTCGTTGAAGACTCCGACGCTTTATACGTTGCATACTGATATTTTGTTGGATGGGGCAGTGGTCGATAGCTACGATACCTCTTTCGGTATCCGTGACATCCGTTTCGATGCCAACGAAGGTTTCTTCCTCAATGGCGAACGTGTACAGATTCAGGGGGTATGCTGCCACCAAGATCATGCCGGTGTGGGGATTGCCGTTCCTGACCAGCTGAATGCGTGGCGAATCGCCCGTCTGAAAGAGTATGGAGTAAATGCATACCGCGCCTCCCATAATCCTCCGACGGAATCTGTCTTGAATGCTTGCGACACGCTGGGTATGCTGGTCATGGATGAACTGCGTGTATTGAGCTCCAGTGATGAAGGTCTGAGCCAGCTGAAGACAATCATTCGCCGTGACAGGAATCATCCGTCTGTTATCATTTGGTGTTTGGGAAACGAAGAACCAGCCATACAGGGAACAGAGAAGGGGCGTATGATTGTTGAGCGCATGAAAGCCGTCCAGCGCAAACTGGATCCTACTCGTCCGTGCACGGCTGCCATGAACGGTAGTTGGGGGGAAGGTTTTACCTATGCCGTAGATGTACAAGGTTCTAATTATTACAAAATAGGCAATATCGACGCAGTACATGAAAAGTTCCCGAACCTGCCTTGTATCTTCACCGAAGAGGCAAGTACGGTGATGACGCGTGGTATTTATGAGACTGATGCAAAGAAAGGTTTCCATCAGGCTTACGATCGTGATGTTCCGGGATGGGGAGCACGTGCACAAGAATGGATGCGTTATGTCGATGCACGCAAGTTTGTTGCCGGTGCTTTCGTATGGACCGGATTCGATTATGGAGGCGAGGCGCAGTTGCATTTCTGGCCGGGTGTAGTTTCTCATTTCGGAATATTAGACTATTGCGGCTTCCCGAAAGATGCATTCTGGTATTACAAGGCTTGGTGGACGGAAGAGCCGGTGTTGCATGTGCTTCCCCATTGGAATGGAATCGGTACGGATTCGGTCGATGTACATCTGTATACCAATATGGATGAGGTGGAATTGTTCCTGAATGGTAAAAGCCTGGGTAAAAAGACGGTTGAAAAGTTCGATATTCCTGCTTGGCGTGTTAAATATACCCCGGGTAAGCTGTTGGCTAAAGGAAAGAAGAACGGAAAGAAATACACCGAGTTGGTGGAAACTACCGGAAATCCGGCTTCCTTGCAACTGGTCAGTGAAAACGGAACTTCTATCCAGGGCGATGGTAACGACGTTGCTATCATTACCGTAAAAGTGTTGGATGCCAAAGGACGTGTAGTACCTACTGCTGAAAACGGAATTCATTTCGATGTCCGTAACGGCAAGATCCTGGGAGTGGGTAATGGTAATCCTTGTAGTCAAGAACCTGATGTCTTCCCTGCCGGCAGCGATGTACACCGGAATGCTTTTAACGGCTATGCCCAAGTACTTGTCACCAGTGACCGTTCCGGACAACCTATCGAATTGACTGCTGTATCGGAAGGGTTGAAAGAGAGTAAGATAATTGTAGAAGTAACCAAATAAAATAGGCAATCACATGAAAAGCAAACTGAAAAGTATCGTGTTACTGGCCGTTCTCTCTTGGGGCGGCCTGACGGCACAAACGTACGACTATCCGTTTCGTAATCCGGACCTTCCATTGGATGTTCGGGTACAGGATATCATTTCCCGTCTGACGCTGGAAGAAAAAGTCCAGTTGATGAAGCATGCCGCCCCGGCTGTTCCCCGTTTGGGTATTCCTGCTTATAACTGGTGGAACGAAGCGTTGCATGGCGTGGCTCGTACGAAGGAAAAGGTGACTGTTTTTCCGCAGGCGATCGGTATGGCTGCCACCTTCGACACGGAAGCTTTGCAGAAGATGGGGGATATGACCTCTTCGGAAGGACGCGCCCTGTTCAATGAAGACCTGAAAGCAGGCAAGACCGGCGAAATCTACCGTGGCTTGACTTATTGGACTCCGAATATCAATATCTTCCGTGATCCCCGCTGGGGACGTGGGCAGGAGTGCTATGGTGAAGATCCTTATCTGACAGGTAAGATGGGGACGGCCATTGTCCGTGGCTTGGAAGGTAATGATCCGCATTATCTGAAAGCGGTAGCTTGTGCCAAGCATTATGCTGTGCATAGCGGACCGGAAGGCAATCGGCATTATTTTGATGCACGTACCTCTTTGTATGATTTATGGGATACGTATCTGCCGGCTTTCCGCGAGTTGGTGACGAAGGCGAAAGTGCATGGCGTGATGTGTGCCTACAATCGACTGGAAGGACAACCTTGCTGTGGTCACAATGAGTTGTTGCAGGATATTCTTCGCAACCAGTGGAAGTTTGACGGTTATGTCACTTCCGACTGTTGGGCGGTGACTGATTTTGCCCATCATCATAAAACACATAGCAATGATATAGAGGCTGTGGCTGATGCTGTACTGAAAGGTACAGACTTGGAGTGTGGTAATTTGTATCAGAAACTTCAGGAGGGTGTTCAGCAAGGTATTATTTCAGAGAAGGACATTAATGTTTCTTTGGCTCGTCTTTTCAAAATACAATTCAAGCTGGGTATGTATGATCCGGCCGACCGTGTACCGTATGCTACGATCGGACGTGAAGTGATCGAATGCGATGCGCATAAGGCACATGCTTACAAGATGGCGCAAGAGTCGATGGTCTTATTGAAGAATAACAAGAATATACTTCCCCTGAATGCTTCCAAGATTAAAAGGATTGCTTTAATCGGTCCGAATATGGATAATGGCAGCACATTGCTAGCCAATTATTTTGGTGTTCCGAGCGAAATCATAACCCCCTACAAGAGTTTGAAGAAACGTTTTGGCAATACGATTCAGATCGATACGCTGACAGGTGTCGGTATTGTTCAGAAACTCGAAGGCGCTCCTTCTTTTGCCCAGGTGGCTGCTCAGGCTAAGAAAGCAGACATTATCATTTTCGTGGGTGGTATCAGCGCTGATTACGAAGGCGAAGCCGGTGATGCCGGAGCTGCCGGTTACGGTGGGTTTGCCAGCGGTGACCGTACAACGATGAAACTGCCTCCCGTGCAGACCGAACTGATGAAGGAACTGAAAAAGACGGGCCGTCCGCTGATCCTGGTCAATATGTCCGGTTCCGTGATGAGCTTCGACTGGGAGAGCCGCAATGCCGATGCGATCCTGCAAGCCTGGTACGGCGGACAAGCTGCCGGCGATGCCATCACCGATGTTCTCTTTGGCGACTATAACCCGGCCGGCCGTATGCCGTTGACTACCTATATGAATGACGAGGATCTTCCGGATTTCGAGGATTATTCGATGGCGAACCGTACGTATCGTTATTTCAAAGGCGATGTAAGATATCCGTTCGGCTATGGCTTGAGTTATACAACCTTCGGGTATGCTCCTTTGCAGAATGCCTCCACCGTCAAGACCGGAGAAAGCATTCAGGTAACCACAACCGTAACGAACACCGGAAAGCGTGCCGGCGACGAAGTGGTTCAGTTGTACGTATCCCATCCGCAGAACGGCAACACCCGTGTTCCCTTACGTGCCCTGAAAGGTTTCAAACGTATCCATCTGGATAAAGGTGAAAGCCGACAGGTAACCTTCACCCTTTCTCCCGAAGAACTGTCTTTGGTGGATGAAAAGGGTAACCAGGTCGAGAAAGAAGGCACAGTCGAATTATATATCGGCGGCGGCCAGCCTTATAAATCGGAAGGTAGCTTCGGGGAACTGAAGATTGAAGGGGAGAAATATGTAGTTTATTAATTTCTATTGCATATCACAACTGTGCTCCTTTCATATCACAGTTGGATTCCGTTTGTTTCACAGATGGATTTCTTTTGTATCACAGCTGTGATACGCAAAAAGAATCAGCTGTAAATAACAGGGAAAAGCAGCCAAACAGCACTGCCTCCCTTGTAATAACCAATAACCGGAAGGGAGATAGAACGAACACTTCGGTATACGAGCTTGCAGGCGATTGATCCGTTTTCATATCTGTTGGGATCAATTACTGCAAGCTTTGTTATTTTTACTCCGATATTGATTGTATAATTATTTATTTACTTATTTTTGCGCGGGGATATAAGGAGATGAGACATCCGCTTTTTACTATTATATACAGAGAAAAAACTATATTGCTATGATTATTAACGAGAGCACATTCAAAGATGCATATAATGAATATTTTGAAATTATATGCCGCTTCCTGAATTATTATACCCGTGATTATCAGGTGATAGAAGAAGTCGTGCAGGATGTCTTTGTAAACCTTTGGGAAGATTACGAAGGAAAAGACGTTCAGTACATCAAGACCTTTCTTTATAATAGTGCCCGTAACCGGATGTTGAATTATTTGCGTGATGAAGAAAACCACAATGTCCTGTTAGAGAAATGGGCCCGCATCGAGTTGGAGAAGAACGAATCCATAGATTGTGTTGACCGGGAGTTATTCTATCAGCTATTGCAAGCCGCCGTTGAGTCTTTGCCGGAGAAATGTAGAGAAATATTCATCTTGAGCCGCGAAGAGCAACTAAGCTATAAAGAAATAGCACAAGTAAAAGATATATCCGTAAAGACTGTTGAAAATCAGATGGGTATCGCACTTAAAAAGATCCGGGAATATCTGACTGCACACTCTGATGAAACCATTGCCCTTCTCTTCCTTTTACTAAAACTGACAGAAGAATAAAAAAATATTCATATCCTTTTGGGGGTTTTGACCCAGTCCATGTGTCTACTGAATAAAATAGCAGAATATGGACGAAAAACAGATACCTTACGAACTATTGGCGAAATACCTCTCCCGGCAATGTACGGCCGATGAGCAGGAACAGGTTATCCGCTGGCTTGACGAAGAGCCAGGACATCACCTTTTACTGGATAAGTTAAGAAAGCAGTGGGAAGCTGTCCGTTTGGACACTTCTGCTTATGTGATACCGGATAAGAAAATGGTTTGGGGAAAGATACAGGACCGTATCCGGCATAAAGTGAAACAGGTTCCGTTGTATTCACGTTCCCTGTTGATCCGCGTCTCTTCCGTAGCGGCTGTCGTGGCGTTGGTTCTGGGTTTTGCTTTGTCTTCTCTGATCAATAACCCGGAAAAATCCTGGCAGGCTGCTCAGTTTGAAAATGTGATTATAGCTCCTCCCGGACAAAAAACACAACTTGTCTTGCCTGACGGGACGCTTGTCTGGTTGAATTCCGGTTCACGTTTATCTTATAATTATCAATATAGTACATACGACCGTGTCGTCAATCTGGAAGGAGAGGCATTCTTTGATGTAAAGAAAGATACTCAATATCCATTTATTGTGAAAGCCGGGGAAGTAGATGTCAAAGTGCATGGTACGGCCTTCAATGTCAGTACCTATGCGGATGAAGAGAATATTATGGTTGCCCTGCTTCGTGGTAAAGTAAGTCTGTTATCGGCTACCGGCCAGAATTTGCTGACTTATTTATCTCCTAATCAGGAAGCCATAGTTTCTAAAAAGAATTTGTCTTGTCGGGTCGAATCCTGTGATGCGGAAATCGAAGCCAGTTGGCGGCATAACCTGTTAAAGTTTGATGGTGCTCCAGTGGAAGAAGTATGGAAGAAATTGGAGCGTTGGTATGGAGTGGATATTACATTATCTAATGTGGATACCCTTAAGTCTTATTGGTTTACAATTAAGACGGAATCATTGACGGAATTATTAGAGATGATCAATAAGATATCTCCGATAGAGTATAAACTGGACGGAAAGGAGGTGACGATCAGATATAAATAGAGTGTCTTTTATCAGACGTGTTTTGCCTTATGCGTAAAAGGCACAGAGACCCCTAATCTCCATGCCTTTTGAAATATATATACCTGTACTTTTATCCTGCCGAAAATTAGACAGAATAACTAATTGATATATAAAGGCAAAGATATAATATATTTTATAATCTTAAAGCTATTACATAATGTTTAAATTAAGAAGGAAGTTAATTCCGTTATTACTTGCGTTATTTATATTCAATTCTACTTATGCCCAAAGTGAAAAAATTGATTTGTCAATAAAGAATGAATCGCTTCGGCAGTTAATTAAACAGATAGAAACAAAAACTGATTATTCCTTTATGCTGGATCAGACAGTAGATCAGTCACAAAAGGTATCAGTGGAGGCTCGCCAGGAAAGTCTGGATGCTATTTTGAAAAAAGCTTTTGCGGGAAAACAAATCAGCTATGAAGTGGTAGGGAAACAGATTATTCTGAAAATATCGCGTAACAGTCAAAGTAGTCAATCCCGAAAAATTAATGGTACAGTCAAGGATCAGAATGGGGAATCTGTTATCGGAGCGAATGTCTCTGTAAAAGGAACGACAATTGGAACCATCACTGATATTGATGGAAATTTTATCTTGGAAGTGCCGGAGAATGTGGTAATTCAAATTTCCTATATAGGATATATTACCCAGGAGATCAGTTTGGGAAACAAAGAACATTTGGATGTTCTGTTGAAAGAAGATTTACAATCTTTGGATGAAATCGTTGTGATCGGTTACGGAACAACTAAAAGAAAAGATTTTACAGGTTCTGTATCTTCCGTCAAGCTGGAGAATTCTCCGATTTCTTTGGCGACAAATACAAATGCATTGGAATCCCTGAAAGGAAATGTGACCGGACTTGATATTGGTGCTACAAATACGGCAGGGGGAACTCCTTCTATGCAGATTCGCGGACAGAATTCCATATCTGGTTCAAACGATCCGTTGGTGGTAGTAGATGGAGTTATATTTATGGGAAGTGTTAATGATATTAACCCTAATGATATAGCTTCTTATGATGTCCTGAAGGATGCTACTTCAGCTGCTGCATATGGTTCCCGTTCTGCTAACGGAGTAATTATTATTACAACTAAAAAAGGTAAGCAAGGCAAGCCGGTCATCCATTTTAATGCAAAAGGAAGCATGCAGTCGTGGCATCTTAAACCGGAACTGATGAATGGCGAACAGTGGCTTGATGCAACTTCTGCGGCAAACGGATATTCTGATTATAGTTTTTTGGTTCCTCAGGAAGAACTGAATTTGAATTCAGGGAAAGAAATCAATTGGCTGGATGAAATCTCACGGACAGGATGGACCCAGGATTACCAGGCTGCTGTATCCGGAGCAGGGGATAGAATGAATTACTATTTGTCTGCTTCTTATACTGAGAGTGGTGGCGTGATAAAAGGAGATGATTATGAACGTGTTTCAGTATTAGCTAAGATAGATACCGATATTACAAGTTGGCTGCAGATCGGTCTTGATGCTGCATATACCCGAACAGATTATTCCGGCCTTGGTGCTAATATCTGGTCTGCTACAATATTATCTCCGTATGCAATGATGTACAGACCGAATGGGATGCTTGAAGCTATACCTGACGGTACACGTGGTAGAGGTAATCCTTTGTGGGGGATCGATGATGAGTCGAAGAAAGAAAATGTAGACTTTCGTGATAATCTTCGTGCAAATGCATATGCCGTAGTTAAATGCCCATGGATTTCCGGTTTAAGTTACCGTTTCAATTATGCAGGAAATCTTAATTACAGGAAATCCGGTGACTTTACGCATGAGTCATACAATGTTCCGGTCGGATCGTATGATGATGATTCTCGTTACTCTGTTGCAACTCAAAATAGTTATTTAAGTAGTGCCGGAGGTAGTATGGCAAACGAAAGAACAACCAGTTATGTGATTGATAATATTTTAAATTATAACCAGGTATTTGGAAAACATAGCATTGATCTGACAGCTGTAGCGACTCGTGACTATCAGAAGTATGAATCTCAAACTTTGTCGGGTAGTGACTTTGCATCGAACGGGAACACAGCTTTAGGGTTGAACGGCCTTCATTACGCTTCTACACAGAAAATTTCTTTGAATAACTGGAAAAGAACGAATATCGGATATTTTGGACGAGCATCTTATTCGTTTGACGACACTTATTATATGACAGCTTCTTATAGGAGAGACGGTTCGTCTGTTTTTGGTGCAAATAACAAATGGGGTAATTTCTGGGCCATAGGAACAGCCTGGCGTATCACCAATGAACCGTTTATAAAAGGTGTGGCTTTTCTGGATGATATGAAGATAAAACTTTCATGGGGTAAAAACGGAAATCAAGGATTAACACAATATTCCACATTGTCACAGGTTGCAACCGGCCATTCCGGAGGGATATATTATCCTTTTGGTAATTCAGGAAAACCGTCATACGGTATTAACCAGAGTACTATCGGTAATTCAGACTTGGGATGGGAGACAACCGAAGCATGGAATATGGGATTTGAATCAACCTGGTTGAATAGTCGTTTATTCGTCGATGTAGATGTTTATTTCTCTAAAACATATGACCAGATCTTCTCCCGGTCGATTCCTGTTATGACGGGATTTGCAAGTATGTATTCTTCTATGGGAGAAGTCAAAAACAGAGGTGTGGAAGCTACTGTACGGACTGTCAATATTCAGAATAAGGAATTTAACTGGACTACGGGACTGACATTCTGGTTGAACCGTAATAAGTTGGTTCATCTGTATGGAGAGGATCTTGATGGTGATGGAAAGGAAGATGATGATATTGGAAATGGCCTGTTTATAGGGGAGTCGATACATTCTATTTTCGGATATGAACAGGATGGAATTGTTCAGACGGATGATACTGAATATATGAAAGCCAATGGTGTTTCTGCCGGAACTCCTAAGTATGTGGATAAAAACAACGATGGAGTGATTAATGAAAAAGATCGTTCTATCATAGGGAATAAAGCTCCTAATTTCAAGCTTAACTTAAGTAACACTTTGCAATATAAAAACTGGGAATTATATGTTATGATTGCCGGTGTATTCGGAGGTAACGGTTATTATCAGGCCGGAAATACGAACGCTTATATAACAGGCGGGGATAGAAAGTGGTTTGCTTCCAACGGTCTGTACATTCCTTATTGGACAGAGGCGAATCCGAGTAACAAATATCCGTCTGCAACTTTTACAGGAGATAGCTATTTCCTGGGGTTACAAAGCCGGGCTTATGTACGTTTACAGGATGTTACGCTTTCGTATACATTCAACCAGCCATGGGTGAAGAATATGGGAATTAATAATTTTAAAATGTTCATCACAGGGAAAAACCTGGCAACGATTACCGGTTGGGACGGTGGTGATCCGGAAACAGGTAGCACTGCATTGAGTCAGACATATCCGATAATGACGAACGTATCTTTGGGTTTGAATTTGAGTTTCTAAATTTTATTTTATAAAACAATGGAAAGAACATATATATATAAAACGTTATTGCTATTAATGGCAATCTTTACTGTCATTGGTTGTGACGATAATAAATTTCTGGAAGAAGATCCTGAAACATTTTACACAATCGACAATGTATTTACTACCTCCGAACAGGTAGATCAAGTACTTACTACTTGCTATATCAAAGTACATAATATATATTGTCCTTACAATAACTTTGGAGAATTGAATTTGTGGTCGTATGGAATGGGTAACGGAACAGATGTGCTGGATGTACCGACTATACGTTATTCTTACCGGTTTAATGATTACAGTATAATTAATTCGGAATATGGGGTATTCAAAGATACATATGCCGCATTTTATTATCTGATTAATGCTGCCAATACCGCCATTTATGCCACAAATTTAGAGCATATAATGTGGAATTCGGAATCCGACAAAGCTTATATAATTGCTCAGGCCCGATTCTTCAGGGCTTTTGCTTACAGAAATTTAGGAGAACTATTTGGTGGAGTTCCGTTGGTAACAGAAATAACTTCTACTCCTAAATATGATTATAAACGTTCGACACGTATGGAGACCTATCAATATGCTATCGATGAAATGGAAAATATCATAAACGATTTGCCTGTTACAACAGCGGAAGCCGGACGTTTGGTAAGGGCGGCTGTTCAGCATAATCTTTGCCAATTGTACATTGATAAGGGTGTGTTGCTGGAAGCGGAAGGCGGTGATGCTGCCAGTGCATATAATAAGGCTATTTCGTATGCCAATGATGTTATAGATTCTGGTACTTACAGTCTTATGACAGAGCGCTTCGGTGCACGTAAAAATGAAGGTCCGGAGTTCTATTATGCAACTTCGGCAGTAGAACAGACTGCTGACCGGACTTATTCATCAGCAGGTTATCCTATAGAAGGAAATGTTTATTGGGATCTTTTCCAGGTAGGAAATCAGGATTATCAGGATGGGAACACTGAAGCCATATGGTGTGCTCAATCAGATTATGAGGTATATAAGTCCGACGGAAGTTTGGCATGTTTGGATTATCCTGCTATTTATGGACCTGTTTTCAGAGATCAGGGAGGAGCGCATATCGGTGGTCAGATGGAAGACGTCGGGGGTTTTGGTTGTAGCCAGGTAACTCCTACTCCTTATTCTCGTGATGGTGTTTATGAAGGAAAATGGGGTGAAGATATACGTAATTCGGAGGCTGTTTTACGCCGTGTCTTTTTGGGAAATATAAAAACATCCGAATACTATGGAAAACAGATTCCATGGGATGTTCTTTATAAAAAAGATCAAAATGGTAAATATGACGATGGTGCTTATACCTTGATATATCCGATATCATGTAAAATAGGTCCTGATTTTTATACATTGGCGGCTGATGGCAGGGTATTGCGCAGCATTTTCCGTGATGATTATCTGATACGTTTACCCGAAACCATTTTATTGCGTGCCGAGGCCAAATTGAGAGTCGGAGACAAGTCTGGTGCCGCATCTGACATAAACATGTTACGTTCACGGGCAAAATGTAGTTACTTGGTGACTGCTAATGATGTTAGTCTTGATTTGATCCTTGACGAGAGAACCCGTGAATTGATGTATGAAGAGAGTCGTTGGAATACTCTGCTTCGCATGGGAGGTACAGTTGCTGCCGATCGTATAAAAAAATATTCATATTGGGACTATCCGAGATTAACATTGACAAAACCCTTTAATCTTTGGCCTATTCCTCAAACGGTTATTGATACGAATAAAGATGTAGTACTGGAACAAAATCCCGGTTGGTAATAATCTTGTCGTTATTTAAAGACAAGAATAAATTAGTAAAGAGGTTTCCCATGGTAAAAAGGGAAGCCTCTTTATATGACCAGATGTTTATGATTTCGAATAAAATACAAAATAATAATTTATTTATGAGGAAGATAGTCGTTCTTCAAATAGTTGCTTTTTACCTTTTTTCCTGTCAGGTAACTTATGCTCAGTCACAAAGATATAAGGGATATCCGAAAAAAGATACGGATATCTTTTCTGAATTCGCCAACCCTCCGAAGGGATATGGAAACGTTCCTTTTTATTGGTGGAATGGTGATAGTTTGAATAAGGATAGAATGAAAGAACAGCTTGATATTTTATCTGCATCTGCGACAGATGGTTTTGCTGTAAGTTATATACACATGGACCCTGAAGTGGATGTCGGAGAAATGAAAGACGGATATGGACTTTCCGGAAAAACAGAAGCAGGAAGGCCTAAGGTGTTCTCCGGAGATTGGTGGAATTTCTGGAATTGGTTTGCCAAAGAGTGTTCCCGGAAAAACATCGGATTAGGTATGGATGATTATACCATAGGATGGATTGGTAATGGGTATTATACGGATGAGTTGTTGAAAGAAGAAAAATTTCAGAATTATCAAGGTGAATTGGAGATTGTGTCTGATTCTGTTCGGGGAGGGACCACTTTTATTTATGACATTCCGGAAAGATTGGTCGGTGCTGTTGCCTGGCCAGGGAAAATAGATCTGACAGAATATATATCAGGCGGAAAACTTTTGTGGAGTGCTCCGGAAGGGAAAGACTATAAAATATATATTCTTTCAACGAAAAAAAGTCATTTGTTGCATCCGGATATCGGAAGAGAATATGTGAACGTGTATTTTGATCGTTTTGAAAAGAATATGGGAGATGCAGCTTCGGGGGGCATGAACTATTTTTTTCAGGATGAATTGTCTTATCCTATTAAAATAGGGTCCTGGTCGGAGGACTTTAAGGAGGAATTTGAAAAAAGGAAAGGGTATGATATCACACTTTATCTTCCTGCTTTGAAAGAAAGTATCGGAGATATAACACCAAAGATACGTTTGGATTATTGTGATGTATTAATGGATTTGGCGGAAGAACGCTTTTTTCAGCCCATTTATAATTGGCATGCTTCACGCGGTTTGATTTATGGAAGCGATAATTTTGGACGTGGGATGGAACCGTTGGCATACATCGATTATTTCAGGGCTAATTCTTGGTACACAGCTCCGGGGAATGATGCTCCATCGACCGGCTCTAGTTTTTTGCAAACGAAAGTATCCAGTTCAATAGCTCATTTATATGAACGTCCGCGAACATGGCTTGAGGCTTTTCATAGTATGGGATGGGGAAGTACGGGCTCATGGCTGACCAAACAAATGGACCATCATTTTATGGCAGGTGGAAATTTAGTCTGTATGCATGGATTATATTATTCCACACATGGTGGTTGGTGGGAATGGGCTCCGCCCTGTTTTCATTTCAGAATGCCTTATTGGCCGCATATGAAACAATGGCTTCAATATACAGAGAGATTGAGTTTTCTGATGAGTCAAGGTACTCATGTCTGTGATATAGCCTTGATGTATCCTACGGAATCGATGCAGGCCTATCCGGATGCTAACACAAAGATTGCGTTTGAACAGGCAATGAAACTTAGTAATTCCGGTTTGGATTATGATTTTATGGATTACAGGTCATTGCAAAAATCAAAAGTAGAGAACGGCTGTTTGAATATCTCGGGAGAAAAGTATCGTATATTGATTTTGGCAGATATGAAAGCGATGCATTATTCTTCTTTATTAAAAATACGGGACTTTTATCGTTCGGGAGGGATAATAATAGCAACAGGCGAGTTGCCGAAGGCCAGTACTAGCATGGGAGAAAACGATTCGAAAGCGGATGCAATTATCCGGGAAGTATTCGGTGCGACATCCCTGGAAGTTTCTCAAGGGAAAAAAGTAAAGAAACAGGTTCATGATTCGGGGGGAGTAGGATTGTATATGTCGGAGGATAAGGTGTCGGAGCAGATAAAATCTTTGATTGTTCCGGATTTTATATCAGGAACCGGAGAAGGGAAGGTTTTACATAGATATGTGGGAGAACGTGATGTCTATATGGTTATGGACGTGCCTGAAGGTACAGAATGTTTTTTCAGAGCTACGGGTAAAGTTGAACTTTGGAATGCTTCTGACGGAACAATCTCCGATTATCCGGTTGTTCGCCAAACAAAAGAAGGAACATGGCTCCGATTGGATAAAGAACCGGATAATTCGTATTTGTTTGTCTTTTCAAAAGGAACACCCATTGTAATGCCTGAAGGTAAAAAGGAATCGAAGTTGATATACCGATCCTTAATTACAGGTTTGTGGGAGACGGAATTGTTGCCGACATTAGATAATAAATGGGGGGATTATCGTTTTCCGGCTTCGGATGTTATCGGTGCTGAGGCGCGTTCTTTTAAACATCGACCGGCTGCTTTTTCTCCTCAAAACTGGATGTCGACAGATTTCGATGATTCGGAATGGCCTGAAAGTGTGTATGGGTTTGGACCTCAATTTGTCACAGAATGTACGTCCACGGATATCCCGTTGGATAATGTGTTACAAGGAAATGAATCGTCAGGAGAGATGTTGGAGTTTTCATGGCAGTATGGTGTTTTTGACAATCCGGGATCACAAGGATGGCATGGTTTGAAAGGTAAAGTCAGCGATGGCTTTTTCATTTTGGACCAGGGAGCGCATCAAATATACAAAAGTAAAGTCTATGTCCCTGTAACAGGCTCATATAGGATCGAAATAGATGGTGTTAAACCTGATTTTCTTTTGATCGACCAGAAGCCTGCGAATGAAAATATCTGGTTGGAAGAAGGATGGCATCCATGTACTGTAGCATATGCAAATACAGAGAAAGGTAAATTCAAGTTTCAGAAAGGTACGTATCGGGATTTTAGAAAGAGAAGTTCCGTTGTATTTTTCCCTGCATCATCCGTTACCCCGGCAAAGCCGTCTTCATACGACAAAATAATTTCTACACGCTGGGCTTTAGGAGATTATTTGTTGTATGATCCTTACGGAGGAGAGAATCTTACTTGGAATTATCGTTTTAATTCTGTTCCGGGAATGCAGGAAATGGACATGATGATAGCCGGAAGCGATTTGAAAGTATGGTTTAATGGGAAAGCAATAGAAAAAGGGAATATCCGATTTCTATCCGAAGATTCTTCGGGGATGAGAAAGTATCGGGTTATCTTTCCTGAAACTCGGAAGAAAGTTGGCCTGGTCGCTTTTTCGATCAAACGAAAACCCGGTTATCAGGGGACTGGTGCGATTTGTGAACCCATTAAAATAAAAACAGGGAAAGGGCTTTTGGATGCCGGTAATTGGTCGGAGACCGGAGCCTTGAAATATTATTCAGGTGGAATGTATTACAGAAAGCAGATAACAATACCAAAAGCCGAAGCATCCGGTAAAGTCATTCTGGACCTGGGCAATGTAAATGCTTCCTGTGAGGTAAAAGTTAATGGTAAAGAGGTGGGCATACTGATGAGGCCGCCATATAAAGTAGAGATAGGCAAGTATGTTAAACAAGGTGATAACCAATTGGAAGTCTTGGTTTATAGCACGTTGTCGAATCATTATCAGACGATCCCGACTCCATATAAGGGAGATGGGGTTGCCGGACTTTTAGGTCCTGTCTCGTTGAGCATATGTGAATAATCAGAGAGCTTGTTATTATTGTAAAAGCAATAATAATCCACACAATAAGCAGCTATTTGCTATTTTTTATAGTAATAGCTGCTTTTATATTTGTATTTGAAATGAAAACATATAATTGAACAGTATATCCCTTAGCGGAGCACAATTTATTTACAAATGAAGAAGAATTTAATACTATCCCTGTCCGTATTGAGTACACTCTTATTTTCTGCTTGTACGGATCAAGCTAATCATCAGGAAAGTCAGGCAGAAAATATCATAAGAAAACACACCATTCGCTTTACGGAACCTCCTAAACGTATACCTGCACCGCATTCGGTCGATGCACCTTTGTTGGGGAATGGTTTTACCGGGGTTGCCTTGTCGGGAACACCGGAGTCGCAGGTCTTTTATGTCGCCAGGAATGATTTCTGGAGACTGAAGTCTGCTTTGGACGAATCATTTCCTCTTGTTCTGGGTAAGATAGAACTGGATATCCCTCAATTGAAAGATGCCTCCTATCTGGTGGAACAACAGCTATATGATGCCGTATCGACCGCCCGCTTTACCAAAGGGGATATTTCCGTTTCCTATAAAGCCTTTGTTCCTGCCACGGAAGATATGTTGATTGTGGATTTGAATATGGAAGGGAATGGTTCTGTGGAAGGTACAGTCGGAATATCTTTCTTGGGAAAAGAAGAACAGATTGATAATCCGCCTCGTGAACGGATATTCCCCGATGTCAGGGAGCATGAGACGAAACCGAATGGTATTGAGTATCTATCCCGTGCCTTTGTAGACTCTGTCGATATACCGATTAAAGGAGCTATGGCGTTACGGGTGAGCGGATCTACGGATGGCAAATTCACCCTGGAACCGGGAAAAACGGTCCGTTTGGTGTGTGCCTTCTCCAGCAATTTCAAGAGTGACGATTGTGTGGCTACCGTCATAAAAAAAGTAGAAGACTTTACTCCGGCACGACAGGCTGAGATAGAGAAAAGCCATAAAGAATGGTGGCGGAATTATTGGGAAAAATCGTATGTCAGCATACCGGACAGTGTAATTGAAAAACAATATTATCTATCTCTTTATGGTATGGGCTCCTGTTGCCGGGATATTGATTTTCCACCCTCTATTTTTGGTACTTGGATCACGAAGGAACGTCCTTACTGGAATGGGGATTATCATCTGAACTATAACCATATGGCCCCTTATTATGCGCTTTACTCGGCAAACAGGATTGAGCAGGCTGATCCCTATATTTCCTCTATGCTAGCACAGATAGAGAGAGGTAACTATTACTCGGAGAAAGTCACCGGTATTCCGGGAGGTATTTTGCTGCCTGTAGGTGCGGGACCATTAGGTGTTGAGACGACCCGCAGGACTCCGTTCATGGATACCTATTATTATGACTGGATTAAAAGCGGAAATATAGAAGACGAAGGTATGTTCTGGGGACAAAAAAGCAACTCTGCCTATGCTGTCGTTAATATGTCTATGCAGTTTTATCATACCTGGGATGAAGCCTATACCCGGAAAGTGTATCCTTTCGTAAAAGGGGTTGCCACCTTTTGGGAGAATTACCTGACACGTGAAGGTGACCGCTATGTCATTTATAATGATGCGATCCATGAAGGTATGGTCGGGACGATGAATCCTATTCTTTCATTGGGACTGGTGCGGATGGTGATGCAGACCGTTTCTGATATGAGCGCTCTTTTAGGAGTCGATGAAGAAAAGAGAACACAGTGGCAGTTTATCAACGAGCATCTTTCCGATTATCCGTTGCAGGAGCGAAACGGTAAGACAGTCTTCCGGTATACGGAAAAAGGTTGCGACTGGTGGGACGGAAACACACTGGGAATCCAGCATATTTATCCCGCAGGCCAGATCGGTCTGAACAGTGATCCCAAGTTGCTGGAGATTGCTTATAACACAGTCGATGAAATGCAACGTTGGCTGGATTCTAATGGAAGTAACAGCTTTTTCCCGGCAGCTGTGCGGATCGGTTATAAACCGGATAGCATCTTAGTTCGTTTGAACGCTTATTCAAAACACACTTACCCGAATGGATTCCAAGCAGGTAACCCGCATGGCATCGAAAACTGGAGCACGGTACCTAATACGATCAACGAAATGCTCTGTATGGGACACCAGGATATTGTCCGTGTCTTTCCTGTATGGCCTCGCGATAAGGATGCGTCGTTCCATCAGATCCGGGTAGATGGCGCTTTCTTGGTTTCCAGCGAACTGAAAGGCGGAGCAGTTACTTCTTTGACTCTTGTCAGTGAGAAAGGTCGCGATTTAACTTTGCAGAATCCGTGGAAAGGTAAGAAAGTCGAGATTACAGACCCTGTTGCCGGTAAGAGAACCGTGGACGGTGATTTTATAAAAATGAAGACAGAGGCCGGTCAGACGTACCGGTTTGCAATTGAGAAATAAAGGTCTGCAATAATAATCCACTTAATAAGCAGCTATTTGCTATTTTTTATAGTAATAGCTGCTTTTATATTTGTATGGTAACGCCATCATTTTACCAGTCCGTTACCTCGCTTATGCAAAACAATGTTAAATAATTGTACTCGAATCACGGAAACTATAACGGTATAGTATCCTTAATATAGATTCGGTAATAATGCAATGTATCATTTATAGAAAAAATACCACGAATGCACAAAATGGAGCAGTTATCAGACCAACAGTTAATGAGGGAGATCGTGTCTGATAACTTTAAAGCTTTCACAGAGCTTTACAATAGATATAAACATACTCTCTTTCAGTTTGTCATCCGGCTTTCGCACGGCGATTATTCGATGGCAGAGGAAGTTGTGCAGGAGACATTTATCATTATCTGGGAGAACCGGAAGAAGATTGTGGTTGAATTTTCATTTCAGGGTTATCTGAAAAAGGTATCCCGTAACCTGTTCCTGAAAGAAACGGCAAAACGTATTCAGGAACAATTGATGATCTCACAGATAGAGAATGTCAGGGTAGCCGAGAATTGTGTGGAGGATGAAGTCGAGTTGAACCTGTTGCTGGAGGAAGTGGAGCGTATCATCTCCATGTTGCCACCCGCCAGACAAAAAGTATATCGTTTGAAACACATCGAGCATCTTTCGCAAAAGGAGATAGCCAGCCTGCTGGGTATTTCGGAAAACACGGTGGAGAGTCATCTGAAACAGTCGACGAAGTTCCTTACCCAGATGCTGAGAGCGAACAGGGGTGACCTGCTGAATGGCATAGCTTTATTACTTTATCCTATTTTTTCATTCTTATTTTAAAGAAATAACTATGAGCAGACAGATTGAATTATTAGATAAATTCTACGACAATAAAGCTACCGAAAGTGAGAAACGTCAGTTAGCCGGGCTGTTGAATGATCCAGACAGGTGGACGGATGATTTTGATGAAATATGGGATCATTCCTTCGGTCATATGCCTGATTCGGTAGACGAGCGGATTTTTAAGGCTATCACAGCAACGGCCAATCCTGCAAAGATAAATATCAGAAGGTTTTTTATGCGTATGGCTACCTGCGCGGCAGTTTTCGGTGCCGTTGCCATATCATTGTTCTATTGGAACGAAAACCGGTTGTTAACCAAATATAACGATATGACCGTAGAAGTAGGTCACGGACAAAAGTCGGATATTTCCTTGCCGGACGGCACAATAGTCCATCTGAATGCCGATTCCAAACTGCGTTACGGCAGTCATTTTAACGGGAAACAGCGTCAGGTAGAACTGACCGGCGAAGCCTATTTTGATGTAGCAAAGGATGCCCAATCTCCTTTCATTGTAAAAGCCGGCGATATTCAGGTACGTGCTTTGGGGACTTCATTTAATGTCCATGCTTATCCTGATGATGAAAATATCACGACTTATCTGGCAGAAGGTTCGGTTATAGTTTCATCGCCGGACCAGTCCCTTAATTTAAGTCCGGGGGAAGTGGCTGTTTATTCGTTGGCAGATACCCGGATGACAAAGAAACAAGAGGAGGATGATCGGTTGTTTATCGCCTGGATGAATAATGAAATGGTATTCAACGATGAGCCGATCCTGAATATTATCAAACTGCTGGAGCGTAATTATAATGTGAAGTTTGAGATTAAAAGCGATAAACTGAATAGCATTACTTTCTCCGGTACACTGAAAAATGCCAGCTTGCAATCAACACTATATGCTTTGCAATTTACATCTTCTATCTCTTATAAGAAAAAAGATGACGTGATAGAACTCTATAGTGATTAACCTTTTAAATTTTATCGATATGACGTAGAAAAAAGCATATGTATACAAAAAAGGGAAAGTGCTTCCAACACCTTCCCCTTATTAGTCAATCAAGAGAGTGGAGTATTTGCATGTAAACACTCTCTAGTAATTAACCTTTTAATGCTACACAAAAGTATGAATAAAAAATCAGAAACTATTTCTTCTTTTAGGAAAAAAGGAAATATTATGAAAAAGGCAGGGGTTATATGTATTTCAGCCTTTCTCTCCACTTCGGTTTTTGCACAGATAACACTCGATGTAAAGCAACAAACCATCAAACAAACGTTACGTACTATCGAAAAGGCGACAGACTATCGTTTTTTTTACAGTAATCAATTACCGGATCTGAATAAAACAGTATCCTTCGAAGTCAACAATCAGTCAATAGATGCGACCATGAATAAACTATTGAATGGAACCGGTTTGTTCTATGAGAAAAGAGAGGATAATCAAATTTATCTTGCGGCCAAGAATGCAAGGGGAGAAGAAAAGATTATTAAAATATCCGGGACAATTCTTGATAACAATAATGAACCGATTATTGGTGCAAATGTTTCGATTAAGGGAACAACTACTGGTACTATAACTGATATAGATGGTAATTTTAGTCTTGATGTTTCAACGGGCATGACGTTGCTTGTTTCATATATTGGGTATGCTACCAAAGAAGTACCTGTAGGAAACCAGTCGGTTTATAAAATTATCATGACTGAAGACACTCAAAATTTGGATGAAGTTGTTGTTGTTGGTTATGGTACAATGAAAAAGAGTACGGTGACGGGAGCTATTTCAACAATGAAGGCTGATGTCATAGAGTCTATCCCTGTATCTAATTTATCTAATGCTTTAGCTGGACGCTTAGCTGGTGTTAATGTTACTCAGTCAACAGGTACACCTGGTATATCATCTAAAATTAGAATTCGTGCCAGTGGTTCATGGAATTCACAAGATCCTATTTTCGTTATTGATGGTGTTGTCCGTTCAAAAGCCGCATTTGATGCATTGGACCAGTCCGAAGTAAATGAGATTTCTATGTTGAAAGACGCCGCTTCTACTGCTATCTATGGTTCTCGCGGAGGAGATGGCGTTGTGTTGGTTACAACAAAACAAGGACGTAAGGGGAAGCCTACTTTACAATATTCAGGTTCTGTTACGATTGAACATCCTACAAAAATATTGGAGTTTAATGATGCTGTAACACATATGAACTTAACTAATTTTGTTTTTTCTGATCCTTCAAGTTCAAATCATTTTTCTGAAGATGAGTATGCTTATTTTGCAAAAACAGGAGCATATAGCTGGTATGACGAAGCTTATGAAACACCGATTAATACACGTCATGCTGTAAATGTAACAGGAGGAAATGATCGAGTAGATTATTATATTGGGGGGGCATTCTTTTATCAAAAGGGCTTTTTACCGAATGTAGATTATAAGAAATATAATTTGCGTGCAAATATCAACGCAAAAATAACAAAAGATTTGACAGCCTCTTTGTCATTGAGTAATACATATGGGGATCGTCATCGTTTTAATTTTACGTATGATTATGAATCTGATGATTTGAATAATCTTTGGGGTAAATTGTTAAATATGAATTGGAATATACCACCATATATTGATGGAAAGCCTGTGTATGCTGGTTGGATTGCTCATCCTATTGAACGAATGAGGAATGGTGGATACTGGAAACGCTCCAACCAAATGGTTGATGCTTTAATCTCTTTAGAATATAAAATTCCGTTTGTTGAAGGATTATCCGTTAAAGGTATATTTAGTAAGAACTTTAATAATCAATATACAAAGTCATTTGATAAAAAACACACGTTGTATGGGTTTGAAATAGAAGGGGGGAATAATCATATTATGTCTAACCGTCCTGATGGCTCTGTTATACTTAGTGGTGACCCGGACCGTGAAAACTTATATAATGCGTTTCAAAGAAATAACGATTATCAATTGAATGTTCAAGTAAACTATAATCGTACATTCGGAGAACATTTAGTTGATGCTTTGTTGGTATATGAACAAGCAGAAGGTTTCATGAATAAATTTGATGGAAGACGTAATGATTTTCCCATAATTGTAAAGGATCAATGGTTTGCTACTAGTGGAAATTCGGTGGATTCAACTGTTGATGGTTCTGAATCAGAATCGGCACGTGTTTCTTATGTTGGGCGTATAAATTATTCCTATGCTAATAAGTATATGCTTACAGCCTCTGTTAGACGGGATGGATCTATGTTTTTTGCTCCGGGAAAACGCTTCGGTTGGTTCCCTGCTGTTTCTGCAGGATGGGATATAGCAAAGGAAGACTTTTTCATGAATAAAATATCAAATGTTCAACAATTGAAACTACGTGCATCTTATGGTTTAGCAGGACAGGATCAACTTATAGTTGATGGTGTTAATGTGAATCAGTGGAGATGGCTGGAAACATATACTAATGGAAGTTCTATGTATTTTGGTGATGCATTACAAAAGGGTATTGCTTACTCTGGTATTGTGAATCCTTTAGTTACATGGGAAAAATCTCAGTCTATTAATGTGGGAGTTGATACTCGTTTCTTGGAAAATTTTTCTGTATCTGCAGAATATTGGAATAAATACACTTATGATATCTTGGGTGACCGTATAATATCTTTACCTTCTAGTTTTGGAGCAACGATGCCTCCGGAAAATTATGGTAAAGCCAGGGCACAGGGATTTGATTTGGAAATTGGATATAATGGTCTTGCTGGTGATTTTTCCTGGTATGTTAAAGGTAATTTGGGTTATGGTGTATCTAAAGTGAAATTGAAAGATTTTGCAGAAAATGGACAATGGGTGGATAATCCGAATGGTAAATATACAGATTATTTGAAAGGATATGTAGCAAAAGATATTATCCGTACGGAAGAGGATTTGCAAAAATTGAGAGATCAATATGGTAACGGGACAGATTTTGGAAATTATCGTATTCATGGTCGTGTACCTCAGTTAGGGTCAATAGATTATGTGGATATTTCTGGTCCAGAGGGTAAACCAGATGGAACGATAGATGGTTACGATAAAGATGTTATAGCTAATCATAAATCTAATCCTGTTAATTACGGTTTTCGTGTTGGTGGTGAATGGAAAGGGCTGGCTCTTGAATTATTTTTCCAGGGGGCTGCAGGGTAGGGTGTTCAGTAAAGTGTTCTCATTTTAGCATACTTTTTTTAGTGTTTGATTCCGCATGGAGACTAGGTTTGGCGATAGTTTTTTTGATGCCCATTCATTGATATCCTTGAGTCGAATTCGTTCCAAACGTTCTTTAAAGAGGAAATTTTTCGTATCTCTGTCTTTCAGTAATTGAATATGTGCCGGCAAGAAAAGAATGAAA